>DASYLQ010000099.1:0-10169 GCA_036009485.1 Janthinobacterium sp. | reverse complement strand
AAGTGTGGCGCGTGTTGGCCATGATGCTCGCCGCCGCGTCGGCGTTCAGCCAGTCGCGGTCGATCACCTCTTCGTTCGACTTGCCGATGCTGGCCAGGCCCTGCAGGCTGATGGCGACGAGTAGCGCCATCGACAGCAATACCACCCCGAAGCCCAATCCCAGCCTGGTGCCGATCTTCAAATCTGAAAAATTCATCTCTTTCCCGTCAAGTCAATGGATGTTCGTTGTGGGCAATATGCCTTGCTGGAAAGTATATCAGTTGGCTTGCTTTTGTTGTCATTAGTTTGTATACAAGCAGCGCCAGCCGGATACGCTATCTGGCTGCTTCCCTTTTCCGGGCGGCGCGGCCCCGTCAGGCCGTCATGGCCGCCGGCGCCTGTTCGACGCTTTTCAATTGCCTGTTCACGGCGCTCAGCACGGCCTTGAACGAGGCCGTGACGATATTGTTGTCGATGGCCGCGCCGAACAGGGTCGGGCCGTTGCCCAGGCGCAACTCGACATAGCAGGCCGCCTGTGCATTCGCGCCCGAGCTGACCGCGTGCTCGTGGTAATCCATCAGCTTGATGTCGAGTCCCAGCGCGTTGATGAAGGCGTCGATCGGGCCGTTGCCGCCGCCCTGCAGCGACAGCGGCGCCTGGCGGTGCAGCAGCTCGATATCGATCTGCACCGGCTCGTCGCTGCCGCTGTCCTCGACCATGCGGTGCGCGGCATAGGCGTAGGGCGCGGTCTGCTCGAAATACTCGCGGCTGAAAATGGCATGGATATCCTGCGCTGCCACTTCGCGGCCGGTGGCGTCGGTCACCGTCTGTACCGCGCGGCTGAATTCGATCTGCAGGCGGCGCGGCAGCACCAGGCCGAATTCCTGCTCCAGCAGATACGCCATGCCGCCCTTGCCGGACTGGCTATTGACGCGGATGACGGCGTCGTAGTTGCGGCCCAGGTCGGCCGGATCGATCGGCAGGTAGGGAATTGCCCAGATCGTGTTCGGCTGCTGCTGCGCGAAACCCTTCTTGATCGCGTCCTGGTGCGAGCCGGAGAAGGCGGTGAACACCAGGTCGCCGACATAGGGATGGCGCGGATGCACCGGCAACTGGTTGCACTCTTCGACGACCTGGCGCACGGCATCGATGTCGGAAAAGTCCAGGCCGGGATGGACGCCCTGGGTGTAGAGGTTCAGGGCCAGCGTGACCAGGTCGACGTTCCCGGTGCGTTCGCCATTGCCGAACAGGCAGCCCTCGACGCGGTCGGCGCCGGCCATCACGGCCAGTTCGGCGGAGGCGACGGCGGTGCCGCGGTCATTGTGCGGATGGACGCTGATGATGAGGCAATCGCGCCGCGCCAGCTTGCGCGACATCCATTCGATCTGGTCGGCATACACGTTCGGCGTGCTGCACTCGACGGTCGAGGGCAGGTTGATGATCATCTTGTTGTGCGGAGTCGGCTTCCAGATGGCCGTGACGGCGTCGCAGATATGCTTGGAAAAATCCAGTTCGGTGGTGGAGAAGGATTCCGGCGTGTATTCGAAGCCCCATTCGGTTTGCGGATGCCGGGCCACCAGTTGCTTGACCAGCGTCGCGCCGGTGGTGGCGATATTGGTGATCTCTTCGCGCGACATGCCGAAGACCACCTTGCGGAATACCGGCGCCACCGAGTTGTAGAGATGGACGATGGCGCGTTTGGCGCCGGCGACCGATTCCACGGTGCGGCGGATCAGTTCATCGCGCGACTGGGTCAGGACGATGACGGTGACGTCGTCGGGGATGCGGTTTTCATCGACCAGCTTGCGCACGAAATCGAAATCCGTCTGCGAGGCGGAAGGGAAGCCGACTTCGATTTCCTTGATGCCGATCTTGACCAGCATCTCGAAGAAGCGCAGCTTTTTCTCGGGGCTCATCGGCTCGATCAAGGCCTGGTTGCCGTCGCGCAGATCGGTGCTCATCCAGATCGGCGGCTTGGAAATGATGGCGTCAGGCCACTGGCGGTCGCTCAGTTTGACGGGCGGGAAGGCGCGGTATTTCGAAGCTGGGTTTTGCAACATCATGATGGTACTCCTGGGGTGTGGGTGGAAGCCGGACGGTCTCTGGTGTGGCGAGAGGCTGCCGGGCGGCCACGGAACACTAGGCCAGGCAACCGATCGGTAGTTTTAGCCGTAGCGCGGCGGGGGCGGACACGCACGCACCCAGGGCCGGAACGAGCCGGGCGCCGGTAACGATGCTAATGTATGCGGTGGAGAACAACATCTGTGAAACCTTCCTGGGGTTTTAAGGCAAGTCCGGCGTGGCCGGGCTGGGCAAGGCGCTGGTTTTATGCGCGTGCCGGTAGTCGCGTCAGTAGCGACAGCAGGGAAGAGGATAGATGTTTAAAGGAAGACATTCAGTTAATGTACGGGATGGGCTTGAGGATTGTCAAGTGCGATTTCGACGCGATTTTTGCGGCGCGCCTGGCGTTTGCCCTGGTTTGCTTTAATATGCCGGGCCGCCCGCAGCAAGCCCGCAGGGCGCTTATGGGTGCAATGAGCTTAGCAATAAGGGTGGCAAGTTGGATCAAGAGTTGGATCAAGAGTTGGAGCAAAAGCCGGTAGAACTGCAGCGGGGTTTTCTGTTGACCCGGCACTGGCGCGATACGGCCGCCGGCACGGAAGTCGAGTTCTGGCTGGCGACCGACGACGGCCCGCGCCACATCCGCCTGGCGGCGCAGCCGTCGGTGGCCTTCATTCCGGCCGTACAGCGCGAGCGGGCTGAGCAAGTCTTGCGCGGCGAGCGCTCGGCCGAGCTGCGTCCGCTGGCGCTGAGCGACTTCCAGCACCGCCCCGTGCTGGGCTTGTATTGTCCGCACTACCGTCAGTTGCTGAAACAGGAAAAACGCTTGCGCGAACACGGCGTCGACGTCTACGAAGCCGACGTGCGCCCGCCGGAACGCTATCTGATGGAGCGCTTCATCACCGCCCCGGCATGGTTCGGCGGGCGG
Source organism: Janthinobacterium sp. (assembly GCA_036009485.1). GTDB lineage: Bacteria > Pseudomonadota > Gammaproteobacteria > Burkholderiales > Burkholderiaceae_D > Janthinobacterium. The sequence continues at coordinate 7,201 of DASYLQ010000099.1, read as the reverse complement.
CCGAATCCCGATTCCGGCGGCCACGGTCCGCTGCTCGACAGCCAGATGAAACCCGCGCCCGGCTACCGTCCGCGCCTGAAGCTGGTCTCGCTGGATATCGAAACGACCGCGCGCGGCGAGCTCTATTCGATTGCGCTGGAAGGCTGCGGCCAGCGCCAGGTGTACATGCTGGGCCCGCCGAACGGCGGTGCCGGGGCGCTCGACTTCGACCTGGAATACTGCGACAGCCGTGCTCTGATGCTGGAACAGTTGAACCGCTGGCTGGCCCGCCACGATCCCGACGCCATCATCGGCTGGAACCTGGTGCAGTTCGACTTGCGCATTTTGCGCGAGCACGCCGAGCGCTATCAAGTGCCGCTGCGCTTCGGGCGCGACGGCAGCGCGATGGAATGGCGCCAGCACGGCGGCAAGCAGCAGCACTTCTTTGCGGCGGCGGCAGGCCGCCTGATCATCGACGGCATCGAGGCGCTCAGGTCGGCGACCTGGAGTTTTCCCTCGTTCAGCCTGGAGTACGTGGCGCAAACGCTGCTGGGCGAAGGCAAGTCCATCGACAATCCCTACCAGCGCATGGCGGAAATCGAGCGCCGTTTTGCCGAAGACAAGCCGGCCCTGGCGCGCTACAACCTGAAAGATTGCGAGCTGGTGACGCGCATCTTCGCTAAGACCGAGCTGCTGACCTTCCTGCTGGAGCGCGCCAGCGTCACCGGCCTGGCCGCCGACCGCAGCGGCGGCTCGGTGGCCGCCTTTGAACACCTGTACATGCCGATGATGCACCGCCAGGGTTATGTGGCGCCCAACCTGGGCGATATCGCGGGAGAAAACAGTCCCGGCGGCTTCGTGATGGATTCGCGATCCGGCCTGTACGATTCGGTGCTGGTGCTCGATTACAAAAGCCTGTATCCAGCGATCATCCGCAGCTTCCTGATCGATCCGGTCGGGCTGGTCGAAGGCACCCGCGACGCCGCCGGGGAGCAAGGCACGGTGGCGGGCTTTCGCGGCGCGCGCTTTTCACGCAGCAAACACTGCCTGCCGGCCATCGTCGAGCAAGTCTGGCAGGGGCGGGAAGCGGCCAAGCGCGAGCGCAACCAGCCGCTGTCGCAAGCCTTGAAAATCATCATGAACGCCTTCTACGGCGTGCTGGGGTCCAGCGGCTGCCGCTTCTTCGATCCGCGCCTGGCGTCGTCGATCACCATGCGCGGCCACGAAATCATGCACCGCACGCGCGAATTGATCGAGGCGCAGGGCTATCAAGTCATCTATGGCGACACCGATTCCACCTTTGTCTGGCTCGGGCAGGCGCACGAGGAAGAGGAGGCGGCCGCCATCGGCCGGACCCTGGTCAGCCACGTCAACCAGTGGTGGGAGCGGCACCTGCGCCAGGAATTCGGCCTCGACAGCGCGCTCGAACTGCAATTTGAAACGCATTATCGGCGCTTCCTGATGCCGACGATACGCGGTTCCGAAGAGGGCAGCAAGAAGCGCTACGCGGGACTGATCGTCAAGCCGGACGGCGGCGAAGAAATGGTCTACAAGGGACTGGAAACGGTGCGCACCGACTGGACTCCCCTGGCGCAGCAATTCCAGCAAGCGCTGTATCTGCGCATCTTCAAGGGCGAGGCCTACCAGGATTACGTGCGCGACTACGTCAGCCGCACCGCCCGCGGCGAGTTCGACGACTTGCTGGTCTACCGCAAGCGGCTGCGCCGGCCGCTCGACGAATACCAGCGCAACGTGCCGCCGCATGTGCGCGCCGCGCGCAGCGCCGATGACTATAACCGCCTGCAGGGCCGTCCGCTGCAATACCAGAACGGCGGCTGGATCCGCTATGTGATGACGGTGGCGGGACCGGAGCCGCTGGAAATCCGGCGTTCGCCCATCGATTACGAACACTATCTGACGCGCCAGCTGCAACCGGTGGCCGACGCCATCCTGCCCTTCCTGCGCGATGATTTTGCGTCGCTGACCAGCCGCCAGCAAACCCTGTTTTAGGCACCCTGGGTAACGATGCCGCACCGTTGTATTGACGGCGGTTCTGATGGATAATGAGCGCCCATGAACGATACCACCACCTTCCCCCCATTGCCCGACCGTCTGTCCGTAGACCCGCGCAGCCCCCATCACATTGCCGCCGTGTTCGAACACGACGTCGGCATCAAGTTAAACGGCAAGGAACGCTTGGACGTCGAGGAATACTGCATCAGCGAAGGCTGGATTAAAGTCGCCGCCGGCAAATCCCTGGATCGCAAGGGCAAGCCTTTGCTGATCAAATTAAAAGGAACGGTCGAAGCGTTTTATCGGTAAGTTTTTACCGGGACAGGTTTTAATCTACTGAAAAGCTGGCGCCTATCCTGCGGGAGGCGCGCGTACCGGTCATTTTTTGCGCATACGGCATTGCGTCATTAATTTCAGAAGGGCTGATCGTCGGCCGGGCTTCGTTTACGGTCGATATATTCTTGCAAAAAATTCTACGTTGATGCATAAAAGACAGGATGGAATGCGTATGTTTCATGGGAAATATTTAATAAAAATTTCTGTGTAGCATAAAAATATTAAAACTCCTGAAAGTCGCGCTGGAAGATTGCCGCCGTTCGGCGGTGCCGGAACCGCAAGCGTATGCCTTGCTATTGGGCGGTTTGGGAATGGTTGGGGCGATGGCTCGGCGTCGGAGGATGAGCGCTGCCGCGCTTGCCTGAAAAGAGTAGGCCATCAACCCGCATCGCCCCCGGGCGGCGGCGGCGATGGTTTTTCCGAGCGGTGAGCCGCGATGGAAGCCAGCACCAGCGGGGATAGCCCCGCGCCGTTTTCATTATCGATATAAGCGAATAACTCGTCGCGCATGACGGGCGCCCAATAGCGCTTCAGGTGCAGGGAGATTTCGCTGGAAGCTTCCTCCTGGTCCGGATAGGACGCGAAAAATGCGCCGATCTGGTTGGCCATGGTGACGAGATTTTCAATGTTCATGGCTCACTCCATAATGATGGCAGGACAGTGCGCAAAGACCGGAGAAAAAACGCCGGTTCGCATATTCTGCATCTTTTTCAGACTTCCTGTAGCGCGTTAGCGAAGTCGCCGCGCAGCCGAAAAATACCTGCCCCATCTCGCCTTGATCGAATACAATTCCTACCTGCTGTCCCGCGCCCGGCGTGGCCCGGCGCAGCGGTGAAATTTGACGACCACTGAAAGATGTTAGCTTATGAATGCATGGTGTGATGTGACGCAGGCGGCGCGTTGCGCGGACTTGTCCCTCGACTGCGACGAGGGACCCGCGCAATGATTTTAAACTCGGGCAAACGTCATCTGCTCACCATGCTGGCTTGCCTGCCGATGGCCGCAGCCGTCGTCCCGGCATGCGCGGCCGAGCGTCCCGGCGCCAGCGTCATGCTGGAAGAACTGACCAGCACCGAACTGCGCGCCCGCATCGACCATGGCGCCACCACCATCCTGGTGCCGATAGGCGGCGTCGAGCAGAGCGGCCCCTACATCGCGCTCGGCAAGCACAACGTCCGCGCCGGCGTCCTGGCCAAGATGATCGCGCAAAAGCTCGGCAATGCCATCGTCGCGCCGGTCGTCTCCTACGTCCCGGAAGGCAGCATCAATCCGCCGGCCGGCCACATGCGTTTTGCCGGCACCATTTCCATCCCTCCGGCCACCTTTGAAGCGCTGCTGGAAGCGACCGCGGACAGCCTGCGCCAGCACGGCTTCCGCGACATCGTCTTCATCGGCGACCACGGCGGATATCAAAAGAACGAAGTCCGCGTGGCCGAAAAACTCAACCACGCCTGGACCAGGGATCCCGCTGCGCGCGCCTACGCGCTGCTCGATTATTACGACATCACGCAAACGGCCTTCGTGGCCGACCTGAAGAAGCGCGGTTTCAGCAGCGAGGAGATCGGCTTGCACGCCGGCCTAGCCGACGCCGCCCTGATGCTGGCCACCGATCCCTCGCTGGTGCGCGCCGACGCCATGGCGCGCGGGCCTAAACCCGGCGTCAAGGACGGCGTGCGCGGCGACGCTACCCGCGCCACCGCCGAACTGGGGCAGCTCGGCGTGCAGCGCGTCGTCGACACCTCGGTGGCGGCGATCAATACGCTGCTGCGCGAACACCACCATTAATCCGCATACACTGTCCATATTACCGTCCATATCCCATGAAAACGACATCCCGCCGCATCGCAATCGCGAGCATCTCCGTCCTGGCCGCCGCCGGCCTGGGCGTCGCCGGCCATAGCATCGGTTCCGCCTCCGCGCAAACTCCCGCCGCCCCGGCGCCGGCAGCGGCCTATTCGCCGTTGCCGGGCATGCCGCCGCTGGCCGATCCGCTCAACGTCTATGGCGGCATCGGGCCCGGCTATATGAGCGCGGCGGTGAAAGACCATCTGCAGCGCGTCTACGTGCCCAACCTGCGTTCCAACGACGTCTACGTGATCGATCCCGACTCGCTGAAGGTGGTCGACAAGTTCAAGGTCGGCCTCGGTCCGCAGCACGTGGTGCCGTCCTGGGACTTGCGTACGCTGTGGGTGGCCAACAATGCCGAGCGCACGAATAAGGGCAGCCTGACGCCGATCGATCCGCTGACCGGCAAGCCGGGCAAGGAAGTGCCGGTGGACGATCCCTATAATATGTATTTCACGCCGGACGGCAAGTCCGCCATCGTCGTCGCCGAAGCGCGCCACCGCCTCGATTTCCGCGATCCGCATACGATGGCCATGCAGTATTCGATCGATACGCCGTCCTGCGGCGGCGTCAATCACGCCGACTTTTCAAACGATGGCCGCTTCGCCGTCTTCACCTGCGAATTCGACGGCACCATCGCCAAGATCGACCTGGTCGAGCGCAAGGTGGCGGGCTACCTGAAACTGAAGATGCCGAGCACGCGCTATGCCGAATCGGCGCCGGTGGGCGGACCTCCGGGCGAGATCTGCAGCACTTCCAAAGGCATGCCGCAAGACATACGCATTTCCCCCGACGGCAAGCGCTTCTATATCGCCGACATGGAGGCCGACGGCGTGCACGTCGTCGACGAGGCGTCCTTCAAGGAAGTCGGCTTCATTCCGACCGGCGTCGGCACGCACGGCATCTATCCCAGCCGCGACGGCAAGAGGCTGTACGTCGCCAATCGCGGCACCCACCGCATCCATGGCAAGCGGCTCGGCAAGGGCAGCGTCAGCGTGATCGATTTCGCCAGCGAAAAAGTGGTCGCGCAGTGGCCGATTCCCGGCGGCGGCAGCCCGGACATGGGCAACGTCAGCGCCGACGGCAAATACCTGTGGTTGTCCGGCCGTTTCGACGACGTGGTGTACCGCATCGATACCGGCGACGGCGCCGTGAAGCAGGTGCGCGTGGGTCAGGAGCCGCATGGCTTGACGGTATGGCCGCAGCCGGGCCGCTATTCGCTGGGCCACACCGGAAACCTGCGCTAAGCCTAGTCGCGGAAAAAATACAGCCCCGCGCAAAGCGCGGCGCCGATCAGGTATAACAGCCAGGTTTGCGAAATCGCGTAGGGATACAGCATCAGGCCGGCGCCTATCCAGCGCGTCTGGCTCTGGCCGGCGCTCTTGCCGTAGCGGTAGGCCGCAAAGCCGACGATGCCGAAAATGAGGGCGCCGGCCAGGTAGGCCGGCGAGGGCAGGGACAGGTCCATCGGCGCGGGCGGCTGTGGAAAACTCAGGCGACGGCGACGCGCGCCGCGCCGGCCGCCATTTTGCCGATCACCGCCGCTTCGCCGAAGCCTTCGCGGCGGAACAGGTCCAGCACTTCGTCGACGCTGGCCGGGTCGCACGACACCAGCAGGCCGCCCGAGGTTTGCGGGTCGGTCAGCAGCATGTGCTGGGCCTGCGATACGCTGGCCGCCAGCGTCACATCCTTGCCGTAGGCATCCCAGTTGCGGCCCGAGGCGCCGGTGAAAAAGCCGTCGCGCGCCAGTTGTTCGACGCCCGGCAGCAGCGGGATCTTCGCCATGTCCAGCTGCGCCGCCAGGCCGGCGCCGCGCGCCAGTTCCAGCAGGTGGCCCAGCAGGCCGAAGCCGGTGACGTCGGTCAGCGCATGCACGCCGGCCATCTCGGACAGGGCCTTGCCCGGCTTGTTCAGCTTGGTGGTGTTGGCGATCATCGCGGCATAGCCGTCGGCGTCCAGCATGTCCTTTTTCAGCGCGGCCGAGAGTACGCCGACGCCGAGCGGCTTGCCGAGGATGAGGACGTCGCCGGCCCTGGCGTCGGCGTTGCGCTTGACCTTGGACGGATGCACCAGGCCCAGCACCACCAAGCCGTAGATCGGTTCGACGGAGTCGATGGTGTGGCCGCCGGCGATCGGGATGCCGGCTTCGGCGCAGATCGACTCGCCGCCGCGGATGATCTGGCCGATGGTTTCCAGCGGCAGTTTGTTGACCGGCATGCCGACCAGGGCCAGCGCCATGATCGGCGTGCCGCCCATCGCGTAGACGTCGGAGATGGCGTTGGTGGCGGCGATGCGGCCAAAGTCGTAGGGATCGTCGACGATGGGCATGAAAAAGTCGGTGGTGGCGATCAGCGCCTGCTCGTCGTTCAGCTTGTAGACGGCGGCGTCGTCGGCCGTCTCGATGCCGACCATCAGCTCCTTCGGCACCGGAAAGCCATGCGAATTTTTCAGGATCTCGGACAGCACGCCCGGCGCGATCTTGCAGCCGCAGCCGCCGCCGTGCGAGAACGAAGTGAGTTTGATGGCTTGCGCCTGTTCTGCCGCTGTGCTCATGATGTTTTCCATTTCAATCGTTTCAGTCGTTTCAATTGTTCAAGTTTCAATGCCGGCCTGGGCCTCGTTGCGGCGCTGCAGCAGATTATCCACTAACTGCAGCAATGCCGCCTGCTCGGCGGTCGGCACGAAGAGCGCGGCGCGCGCGGCGCACTGTTGCCGCAGCAGCGAATGGAAGGCCGGGTCGGTCGCGCTGCGGTCGATCAGGCGCGCCAGCGCCGCCGCGTCGCCGGCTGGAAAATAGCCGGCGTAGTCCTCGCCCAGCATGCCGCGGTTGCCGCCGATGTCGCTGGCGATCACCGGCACGCCGCTGGTGACGGCTTCGATGATGACGTTAGCGCCGCCTTCCATGCGCGAGGCGATGACCATCACGTGCCAGTTTTTCAGGCGCTGGCGCGTGGCCGCGTGCCCCATGGCGCCGAGCCAGCGGTAGCGCGGCGTGGATGCCTGCGTGGCTGCGGCCAGCCGGCCCAGC
>DASYLQ010000098.1:0-4353 GCA_036009485.1 Janthinobacterium sp. | reverse complement strand
GCACCGAGCGCGGCTTGTCGGACGCCTTCACCGACAGGAACGCCTTGCCCGACGTCGGCAGCTTGATGCCGGCCGCCAGCTGCGACTTGACGAACGCTTCGCCGAAGGTCATGCCGACGCCCATCACTTCGCCGGTCGATTTCATCTCGGGTCCGAGAATGGTGTCGACGCCAGGGAATTTGACGAAGGGGAAGACGGCTTCCTTGACGCTGAAATACGGCGGCACCACTTCCTGCAGAATGCCTTGCGACGCCAGCGACTGGCCGACCATGCAGCGCGCGGCGATCTTGGCCAGCTGCAGCCCGGTCGCCTTGGAGACGAAAGGCACGGTGCGCGAGGCGCGCGGATTCACTTCCAGGACAAACACCACGTCGCGCATGGCGCCGTCGACCTCCTGTTTCTGGATCGCGAACTGGACGTTCATCAGGCCGACCACATTCAAGCCCTTGGCCATCAGCGCCGTCTGGCGCTTGAGTTCGGCCACGGTTTCCGGCGCCAGCGAATACGGCGGCAGCGAGCAGGCCGAGTCGCCCGAATGCACGCCGGCCTGTTCGATATGTTCCATCACGCCGCCGATGAAGGTGGTGTGGCCGTCGGAGATGCAATCGACGTCGCACTCGATGGCGTCGTTCAGGAAGCGGTCCAGCAGCACCGGCGAATCGTGCGAGACCTTGACGGCTTCGCGCATGTAACGCTCCAGGTCGCGCTGCTCGTGGACGATCTCCATGGCCCGGCCGCCCAGCACATACGAGGGACGCACCACCAGCGGATAGCCGATTTCCTGCGCCAGCTGCAAGGCGTCGGCCTCGGTGCGCGCGGTGCGGTTGGGCGGCTGGCGCAACTGCAGCTGGTGCAGCAGCTTCTGGAAACGCTCGCGGTCTTCGGCGGCGTCGATCATGTCCGGCGAGGTGCCGATGATGGGCACGCCGTTGGCTTCCAGGTCCAGCGCCAGTTTCAGCGGCGTCTGGCCGCCGTACTGGACGATGACGCCGACCGGCTTTTCCAGTGCGACGATTTCCAGCACGTCTTCCAGCGTCAGCGATTCGAAGTACAGGCGGTCCGAGGTGTCGTAGTCGGTCGACACGGTTTCCGGATTACAGTTGACCATGATGGTCTCGTAGCCGTCTTCGCGCATCGCCAGCGCCGCGTGGACGCAGCAGTAATCGAACTCGATGCCCTGGCCGATGCGGTTCGGCCCGCCGCCGAGGACCATGATCTTCTTCTTGTCGGTCGGATTCGATTCGCACTCTTCGTCGTAGGTCGAATACATGTAGGCGGTGTTGGTCGCGAATTCGGCGGCGCAGGTGTCGACGCGCTTGTAGACCGGACGGATGTTCAGTTCATGGCGCCTGGCGCGCACGGCCTTGTCGCTGGTCTGCAGCAGGAAACCGAGGCGGCGGTCGGAAAAGCCCTTCTGCTTCAGCCTGTACAAGGTGGTCTTGTCGATGGCCTCGAGCTTTTGCGTGTCCAGCCACAGTTCCAGGTCGACGATTTCCTTGATCTGGATGAGGAACCACGGGTCGATGCGGGTCAGCTGGTGCACTTCTTCCAGCGTGAAGCCCTGGGCGAAGGCGTCGCCGACGTACCAGATGCGTTCCGGTCCCGGCTCGCCCAGCTCTTCCTCGATCTTTTCGCGGTCCTTGGTCTTTTCATTCATGCCGTCGACGCCGACTTCAAGGCCGCGCAGTGCCTTCTGGAACGATTCCTGGAAGGTGCGGCCGATCGCCATCACCTCGCCCACCGATTTCATCTGGGTGGTCAGGTGGTGGTCGGCGGTGGGGAATTTCTCGAACGTGAAACGGGGAATCTTGGTGACCACGTAGTCGATCGACGGTTCGAACGAGGCCGGTGTGGCGCCGCCGGTGATCTCGTTGCGCAGTTCGTCCAGCGTAAAACCGACGGCCAGCTTGGCGGCCACCTTGGCGATCGGGAAACCGGTGGCTTTCGAGGCCAGCGCCGACGAGCGCGACACGCGCGGGTTCATCTCGATGACGATCATGCGGCCGTCGGCCGGGTTGATCGAGAATTGCACGTTGGAGCCGCCGGTGTCGACGCCGATCTCGCGCAGCACCGCCAGCGAGGCGTTGCGCATGATCTGGTATTCCTTGTCGGTCAGCGTCTGCGCCGGCGCCACGGTGATCGAGTCGCCGGTGTGCACGCCCATCGGATCCAGGTTTTCGATCGAGCAGATGATGATGCAGTTGTCCGCCTTGTCGCGCACCACTTCCATCTCGTACTCTTTCCAGCCGATCAGCGATTCCTCGATCAGCAATTCCTTGGTCGGCGAGGCTTCCAGGCCGCGCTTGCAGATGGTCTCGAATTCCTCTTCGTTGTAGGCGATGCCGCCGCCCGTGCCGCCCATCGTGAACGAAGGACGGATGATGGTCGGGAAACCCAGTTCGCGCTGCACGGCCCACGATTCTTCCATCGAATGGGCCACGCCGGAGCGCGCCGAACCGAGGCCGATCCTGGTCATCGCCTGCTTGAACTTGGAGCGGTCCTCGGCCTTGTCGATGGCTTCCGGCGAGGCGCCGATCAGTTCCACGTTGTACTTGGCCAGGATGCCGTTGTTGTGCAGGTCCAGCGCGCAGTTCAGCGCGGTCTGGCCGCCCATCGTCGGCAGGATCGCGTCCGGGCGCTCCTTGGCGATGATGCGCTCGACCACGCCCCAGGTGATCGGCTCGATGTAGGTGACGTCGGCCATTTCCGGGTCGGTCATGATGGTGGCCGGATTGCTGTTGACCAGGATGACTTTATAACCTTCCTCGCGCAGGGCCTTGCAAGCCTGGGCGCCGGAATAATCGAACTCGCAAGCCTGGCCGATGACGATAGGACCGGCGCCGATGATCAGGATGCTTTTAATATCTAAACGTTTAGGCATTTTTCTTTTTCTCCTCCGCTGCCATCATGCCGATGAAGCGGTCAAACAGGTAAGCGACATCGGTCGGGCCGGGCGAGGCTTCAGGGTGGCCCTGGAAGCAGAACGCCGGCTTGTCGGTGCGGGCGAAGCCCTGCAGCGAAGCGTCGAACAATGAGTGATGCGTGACGCGGCAATTGGCCGGCAGGGTCGCCGCGTCCACGGCGAAACCGTGGTTTTGCGAAGTGATCAAGACCTGTTTCGAATCCAGGTCTTGCACCGGGTGATTGGCGCCGTGGTGGCCGAACTTCATCTTCAGCGTCTTGGCGCCGGACGCCAGCGCCATGATCTGGTGGCCCAGGCAGATGCCGAACACGGGGATGCCGCGCTCGATCAATTCCTTCGTCGCGGCGATCGCATAGTCGCACGGCTCCGGATCGCCGGGGCCGTTCGACAGGAAGATGCCGTCCGGGTTCAGCGCCAGCGCGTCGGCGGCCGTGGCTTGCGCCGGCAGCACCGTCACCTTGCAGCCGCGCTGGGCCAGCATGCGCAGGATGTTGCGCTTGATGCCGTAGTCGTAGGCGACGACGTGGAATCTCGGCGCGGCCTGTTTGCCGTAGCCCTGGCCCAGCGCCCATTCGGATTCGCTCCATTCGTAGGCGGTCTTGGTCGAGACCACTTTCGCCAAGTCCATGCCGGCCAGGCCGGGGAAGGAACGGGCCAGTTCCAGCGCCTGCGCGGCGGAGGGTTCGTTGCCCTGGGTGCCGACCAGGATGGCGCCGCCCTGCGCGCCTTTTTCGCGCAGCAGGCGCGTCAGCTTACGGGTGTCGATGCCGGCGATGGCGACGATGTTTTCGGCTTTCAGGTAATCGGACAGCGACTGGGTCGAGCGGAAATTCGACGCCATCAAGGGCAGGTCGCGGATGATCAGGCCGGCGGCATGGACTTTCGACGCCTCGACGTCTTCCGGGTTCACGCCGGTATTGCCGATATGCGGATAGGTCAGCGTGACGATCTGGCGGCAATAGCTCGGATCGGTGAGGATTTCCTGGTAGCCGGTCATGGAGGTGTTGAACACCACCTCGCCCGTCGTGTGACCGGCGGCGCCGATGGAAAATCCTTTGAAAATCGTTCCGTCAGCGAGCGCTAGAATGGCTGGAACGGTAGGGCCAGAAAAAAATGGCGGCAAGGGCAACTCCTGATAAAGTTACCGTAGCTGTGCCACGTCAGACCGACCGCCAGGGACCCCAGGCGTTCGCGCACGGGGTTGAGGGTCATTTTGAATGATGGGATGGGTTGTCGCTACGGCAGAGGTAAGAATGGCTAAACCTTGCAATTATAGCCCAATGCAGGCTTGGCGGCAATGTCGGCCAGGCAGAAAAAACGCCATCCAACTCTCGTGCGACATACCCGCGCAGTCCGCTCCGTCGCCCCCGCGACGGTTTGCGCCTCCCGCTTACAGCAAAGCGGCGATACCGGCCCGCGCGATCTGCGCA
>DASYLQ010000097.1:0-1764 GCA_036009485.1 Janthinobacterium sp. | reverse complement strand
CCGCCGCCAGCGCCAGCGACTGGCCGTGGTTGCCGCGCGTGGCCGAGACGATGCCCTTGACCCCCGGCTGGCGCAGCAGCAGCTTATGTACATACACCAGCCCGCCGCGCACCTTGAAGGCGCCGGTCGGCGTGTGGTTTTCATGCTTGATCCAGGCTGGCGCGCCCAGCGCTTCGTTGAGCAGGGGCCAGGAAAATTGCGGCGTCGGGCCCATCGCCTGGTAGACGATGGCGGCGGCGGCGTCGATCTCGGCGGCATTCGGCAGGGACATATGAAAGTCTTTCTTGGCAATAGTGGAAAAGGGCGGAGGATAGGTGTATGCTAATTTAACGCCCCTGTACAGTACAAGTACACTTTCCCATATAATTTCAGATGCTGTAACGGTGATATGACCAATACACTCAAGCCTGCGCAAGCAAAGCCCGGCGCCGCCAGGGCGGCGGCCGCGGCGCCGGCGCTGGCCGTGGTCGGCCTGCTGTCGCGCGAGTCGGGCGAATCGCTGATCGACCAGATCGGCCGCTCGGTCGCCGCGCGCATCGATGAAAAGCTGTTGCGCAGCGGCGCGCGCATGCCGTCCATCCGCCAGTTCGCGCTGACCCATGGCGTTTCGGCCTTCACCGTGGTCGCCGCCTACGACAAGCTGGTCGCGCGCGGCTACCTGGAGTCGCGCCGCGGCGCCGGCTTCTTCGTGCGCGAACGTTCGCCGCTGAACGCCGGCGAGCGCTCCGCCGCCGCCTCCGTTGCCACTGCCGCGGAAGGCGCCGCGGCGCCGCAAAAGCTCGACGTGGTCTGGCTGATCCGCGCCATGTTCCGCCAGGCGCCGCTGCAGACCGTGCCCGGCGCCGGCACGCTGCCGCCCGAATGGCTGGACGGCGCCATGGTCGCCAATGCGCTGCGCTCGATCAGCCGCCAGCACAGCAATCTGCTGCTCAGCTACGGCGTGCCGCAGGGTTTCCTGCCCCTGCGCCAGCAGCTGCAGCTGAAGATGGCGGAACTCGAGATCGCCGCCGCGCCGGAGCAGTTCGTCACCACCGTCGGCGCCACCCAGGGCCTGGACATCGTCGCGCGCGAATTCACCCGCCCCGGCGACACCATCTTCGTCGACGACCCGGCCTGGTTCCTGATGTTCGGCTCCTTCGCCGCCCTCGGCGCCAAGGTGGTCGGCATCCCGCGCCTGGCCGACGGCCCCGACATCGCCTGCCTGGCCGAGATGGCGGCGCTGCACAAGCCCAAGCTGTACGTCATCAACTCGGTGCTGCACAACCCCACCTCGACCTCGCTGTCGGCGGCCAAGGCGTTCCAGGTGCTGCGCATCGCCGAGGAACACGGCTTCACCATCGTCGAGGACGACATCTATGCCGACATGCATCCCGGCAGCGCGGTGCAGCCGGCCACCCGCCTGGCCGCGCTCGACCAGTTGCAGCGCGTGATCTACCTGGGCGGCTTTTCCAAGACGCTGTCGGCCAACCTGCGCCTCGGCTTCATCGCCACCTCGAAGGAATGGGCGCAGCGCCTGGCCGACCGCAAGATGCTGTCGACGCTGACCACCAGCGACATCGGCGAGCGCGTGGTCTACAAGATCCTGTCGGAAGGCCTGTACCGCAAGCACGCCGACCGCATCCGCGCCCGCCTCGACGCCTTGCGCGGCAAGACCCTGCGCCAGATCGAGCGCGCCGGCTTGCGCGTCGACGTGGCGCCGCCGGCCGGCATGTTCGTCTGGGCCGACGCCGGCCGCGACACCAATGTGCTGACCGAGAAGGCCAT
>DASYLQ010000096.1:0-3815 GCA_036009485.1 Janthinobacterium sp. | reverse complement strand
GCTGATTGTTGATGCGCGTGTCTTTTTCGGTCGTGCGAGGACGACGTACAGCTTTGGTTGCAGCGGACATCGGCGAAGCGGATGGTGCTGGCGTGGAAAGAATTGGACGAGTGCTCGACTCGTCATTTATGGCCGCCGTCTGAGTTTTTTCAAACGACGATGGAAAAGCGGATTGGGTATCGACGGGCAATGCGGCCATCTTGAACCGTTTATTCGTATCCGTACGCGCGCAGGCCGGCTTCATTATCGGCCCAGCCCGATTTGACCTTGACCCAGATTTCCAGGTACACCGGCCCGTTGAACAGGCGCTCCATATCAAGCCGCGCCTGCGTCGAAATATCTTTCAAGCGCGCGCCCTTGTTGCCGATCACCATCGATTTGTGCGTATCGCGTTGCACCAGAATGGCGGCGAAGACGCGGCGCAAATCGCCCTCCTGCTCGAATTTCTCGATCAGCACGGTGCTGGTGTAAGGCAATTCCTCGCCGACGAAGCGGAACAGCTTTTCGCGCACGATCTCGGAAGCGAGGAATTTCTCGCTGCGGTCGGTGATGTCGTCGGCACCGAAGATGGGCTGGTTCTCCGGCAGGAAGCGCTTGATCTCGCTTTGCAGGCCTTCCAGCTGGAAGTGCAGCTTGGCCGACACCGGCACGATGGCGGCGAAGTCGCGCTTGGCGGCGATCTGCTGGGCGAACGGCAGCAGCACGGCCTTGTCCTTGACGCGGTCGGACTTGTTGATGACCAGGATGCAGGGCACCTCTTTCGGCAGCAGGTCCAGCACTTGCTGGTCGGCCGGGCCGAAGGTGCCGGCCTCGATCACGTACAGGATCACGTCCGAGGAAATCAGGGTATTGGTGACGGTCTTGTTGAGCGTCTTGTTCAGCGCATTCGAATGGCGCGTCTGGAAACCCGGCGTGTCGACGTAGATGAACTGCGCGTCTTCCAGCGTCTGGATGCCGGTGATGCGGTGGCGCGTGGTCTGCGCCTTGCGCGAGGTAATGCTGACCTTGGCGCCGATCAGTACGTTCATCAGCGTCGACTTGCCGACGTTCGGGCGGCCGACGATGGCGATATAGCCGCAGCGGAAATTGGCGGGCATAGTGGTGGCTGTCATGCTAGTGTCGATTCTGTTTGGAGTGATGTTCGATGGCCGGCGCGGCCGGCGATGCGGCCGGTGCGGCCGGCGCGGGTTGCGCAGCTTCGCCTGCGGCGCCGTCGCTCTGGATGGTGGCGATGCCGGTCAGCTTCAGCTGGGCCGCGCGCGGCTTGGCCTTGCGCGCCGCCGCCGGGGTCTTCAGCAAGGCTTGCCCTGCCGCTTCCAGCGCCAGCTTGGCGGCCGCCTGCTCGCCGGCGCGGCGGCTGCCGCCGCGGCCGTAGACCTGGATGTTCAGCTTCGGCACCAGGCATTCGATCTCGAATTCCTGGCTGTGCGCGGCGCCGTGGGTGGCCACCACATTGTATTGCGGCAGGGAGATTTTTTTACTCTGCAAAAATTCCTGCAACAGCGTCTTGGCGTCCTTGCCCAGGGTTTGCGGATCGACTGAATCGAGAATGGGGATATAAAATGCGCGGATCACGTCGCGCGCCGGATCGAAGCCGGCATCCAAAAAAATGGCGCCTAACAGCGCCTCCAGCGTGTCGGCCAGGATGGACGGGCGCCGGAAGCCGCCCGACTTCAGCTCGCCTTCGCCGAGACGCAGGAATTGCGACAGCTCCAGTTTTTGCGCGATTTCGTATAGCGATTGCTGCTTCACCAGGTTGGCGCGCAGGCGCGACAAATCGCCTTCGTCGATGGCGCTGAAACGCTCGTACAGGATGGAGGCGACGACGCAGTTCAGGATCGAGTCGCCGAGGAATTCCAGGCGCTCGTTATGCAAACTGCTGTGGCTGCGGTGCGTCAAGGCTTGCTGCAACAGGCCAGCATCCTGGAACGTATAACCTAAGCGGGTTTGCAATAACTGAAGATTCATTGTCTTGTCGGTTTGTGTTTGGTCTGCTGTATGGGGCTATTCTGGAGCTGCGCTTATTCCGCCGGCTTGGCCGCCACCACACCATTCGCGGCGGTGGTGCCGGCAAAGTCGAACACCAGGCTGGCCGGCCCGACCAGCGGGATTTTCTTTTCATAGGCGAAACTGATTTCCAGTTCGCCGGTTTCCTTGGAGATCAGCAAATCCTTGCTGCTGATCGAATCGATATATGCCGTCGTGGCGCTGCGGTCGAACGCTTGCTGCGCTTCGCGCACCGTGGTGGCGGACGCCTTGGCGCTCCTGACGGCGTTCAGCACGGCGCGGTATTCCGCATACGCCGGCACGATCTTCAAGCCCAGCAGGGCCACGCAGCTGAGTACGGCCAAGAGGAAGATCAGGCCCACCAGCGAGAAGCCGCCCTGCCTGCCGAACATCGGCTGACGACGCCACTGAGGACCAGGCTGAAGAATCGCTTGACGGCGCGCTTGCGGAATCGGTTGACGATGCATGTACTCTCCAGGCTGGAATTAATGGATGCCGCCGATACGTTTCAGGTTGCCCAGATTCATCCAGACCAAAAACGCCTTGCCAACAATGTTTTGGTCCGGCACGAAGCCCCAGTAGCGGCTGTCGGCGCTGTTGTCGCGGTTGTCGCCCATCATAAAATAATTGCCGGGCGGCACAGTACAGGTAAAACCATCCTCGTTATAGTCGCAATTTTCCTTGTGCGGAAAATCATCGACCTGGGGCAGCGACAAGGTTGGCGCGGCATCGTCGTTCAAGACACGATGTTGCACACCAATCAAGTTTTCCTGCAATTGCTTGTGATACACCGGCCGCTCGTCATCCAGGTAATCGTCCATCGCGGTGTACGTCACTTCCTTGCCGTTCACCGTCAAGCGCTTGTTTTGATAGCTGATTTTATCACCCGGCACGCCGATGACGCGCTTGATGTAATCCTGCGTCATGTCTTTCGGGTATTTGAAGACCATCACGTCGCCGCGCTGCGGATCGCCGACCTCGATGACTTTCTTGTTCAGCACCGGCAGGCGGATGCCGTAGGTGTACTTGTTCACCAGGATCAGGTCGCCAACCAGCAAGGTCGGCACCATCGACGAGGATGGGATCTTGAACGGTTCGTAGAGGAAGGAACGCAGCACGAACACCAGGGCGATGACGGGGAAAAAGCTGCCCGAATACTCGACCCAGGTCGGCTGGCGCAGCAGCCGCGCCTCGATCGCGGCGCGGCTGCCGCTGTCGCCCTTGATGCCGTCGGCGCTCAGTTTGGCGTGGCGGTTGTCGTAGTCGGCCAGCGCGCGGTCGGCGGCGGCGCGGCGCTGCTTGGCCAGCACGAATATGTCGAGGCACCAGACCACCCCGGTCAAGACCATCAGGACGAACAGGATTAATGCGAAATTGCCTAAGATGACTTGCAGGTTCATTTATCGTCCACTTGTAAAATTGCCAGGAATGCCTCTTGCGGGATCTCGACGGAACCCACTTGGTTCATGCGTTTTTTGCCGGCCTTTTGTTTTTCCAGCAGTTTTTTCTTGCGGCTGATGTCGCCGCCGTAGCACTTCGCCAGCACGTTCTTGCGCAGTGCCTTGACGTTTTCGCGCGAGATGATGTTGGCGCCGATGGTGGCCTGGATCGCCACGTCGAACATCTGGCGCGGAATCAGTTCGCGCATCTTGGCCGCCACCTGGCGGCCGCGGTACGTTGCGTTGGCGCGGTGCACAATGATCGCCAGCGCATCGACCTTCTCGCTGTTGATCAGCATGTCGACCTTGACCACGTCGGACGGGCGGTATTCCTTGAACTCGTAGTCCATCGAGGCGTAGCCGCGCGAG
>DASYLQ010000095.1:0-2892 GCA_036009485.1 Janthinobacterium sp. | reverse complement strand
CCTTGAATGTCTCGGTCGGCGCCGGCCTGACCCGGGACACGCCGGATGTGTCGATTTCGCTGCGTTTGCCGATGACCTTTTAAGCGCTCCGGGGGGCATGTATGACGACTGACCGCGAAGGACCGCCATGCGAGCCGGACGCCCGGCACGACGCCGCCATGGAAAGCGTGATCGAGCGCGGCCTGCAGTTTTATGAGACGCTGGGCAAGACTGTCGCCATCGCCTATTTCAGGGAACAGGGCGTGCCGGCGGCGCTCTTCCGGCGTGTGCTGAATCCGGCGCAAGGACGGCGCGCCGCCAAGGGGAAGCCGCCGCGCCTCTTTTGAGACGCACGCATCCCTCCCGCATGCATTCCCCCGTGTCGCACAAAATTACGCGACATGCGGCATAATCGATATTGGTAAATAACAACAAAGCTTGCCGGGCGCCTCCTTGCGCATCGGCCCGCCCACCAATATAAGGAATGAAATGATCGTCTCCACGCTACTCAAGCACACCCACAAGCACAGCCGCGTCGCCGCCTTCCTGGCCGTCGCCGCCTTCTCGGCCCTGAGCGCCGCGCCGGTCCAGGCGGCAGCGCCTATGGCCAAGACTTCGGCCCCGGGTTTCTTCCGCATCATGCTGGGCGACTTCGAAGTGACGGCCCTGGGCGACGGCACCGTCGACTTGCCGATCAATCAGTTGTTGAAAAATATCACCCCGGCCAAGGTAGACCAGGCGCTGGCCAAATCGTTTTTGAAAAGCCCGGTGGAGACTTCGGTCAACACCTTCCTGATCAATACCGGCAGCAAACTGATCCTGGTCGACACCGGCGCCGGCGCGCTGTTCGGCCCGACCCTGGGAAAATTACTGGCCAACCTGAAAGCTTCCGGATACCAGCCGGAACAGGTCGATGAAATCTATATCACCCACATGCATCCGGATCACGTCGGCGGCTTAATGACCGGCACGCAAATGGCATTCCCGAACGCCATCGTACGGGCTGAAAAGAAGGAATCGGATTTCTGGCTCAGCCAGGCAAATATGGAAAAGGCGCCAGCCGCTTCGAAAGGTTTTTTCCAGGGCGCGATGGCCTCGGTCAATCCATATGTCCAGGCCGGAAAATACAAGTCTTTCGATGGTTCGGTCGAACTGACGCCGGGCATCCGCTCCTACTCCAGCAAAGGCCATACCGCCGGCCACAGCGGCTATATCGTCGAAAGCAAGGGCCAGAAACTGGTGCTGGTGGGCGACCTGGTGCACGTGCTGGCGGTACAGTTCGACGACCCGTCGGTCACCATCGGCTTCGACAGCGATACCGCGACGGCCGAGGTGGAGCGCAAGAAGGAATTCGCCGACGCCGCCAAGCAGGGTTACCTGGTCGGTGCGGCCCACTTGCCTTTCCCTGGCCTGGGCCATATTCGCACCAGCGGCAAGGCTTACCAGTGGCTGCCGGTGAATTACACGCAAATGCGTTGAGTCAGGCTCGGCGGTGCTCATGGCGCCGGCGCCGCTGGTTTCGCCACGTCGCTGCGCCAGCCCTGGATGCGCCGGCCGGCCCAGGCGGTCAGCGCGGCGCCCAGCAGCAGGATCAGGCGAGTGTCGATCAGGGTCAGCACCGATCCGGCCAGCCCATGTGGAAGGCGCCGTTCAGCCAGGACAGGGCGCGCACGCGCTCGTTGCCTCGCAAGTGGTCCGCGAGCAGGGCGCGCGCGACCGAGCCGTTTCCTTCCATCAGGCCGGTGCCAAAGCGCGCCAGGATAAACCGCGGATACGATTGCAGGATCAGCGCCCAGGCCGTGACGGCATGGCCGAGCGCCGCACCGACGGAGGTGGCGATCAGGGCCGGACGGCGGCCGTAGCGGTCGGATAGCGGTCCCAGCAAGGCCGAACCGATCAGCAAGCCGAGCGGATTGATGCTCAGCGCCAGGCCGAACAGCAGCTTGGCCGGCAA
This sequence comes from Janthinobacterium sp., assembly GCA_036009485.1. Classification (GTDB taxonomy): domain Bacteria; phylum Pseudomonadota; class Gammaproteobacteria; order Burkholderiales; family Burkholderiaceae_D; genus Janthinobacterium. The sequence goes on along the minus strand of DASYLQ010000095.1, from coordinate 959 downwards.
GCCGAGAAAATGGTTGAGGTCGTTGGTGGCGTCGGCCGCGAACAGCGGCGGCAGTATAGGGTAGGGCAAGGCCGCGCCGACGGTCGCGAACAGGGCGAGCAGGCAGGCGGTAATCAGCAGGGATGTTTTCATGGAGGCAATCGCTTTCCTGGTCGCCAGCGGTCTCCAGGATTCTTCAGGTAGTGTGCCAGCACGTATCGCCAGGGAATTACAAAAGGAATAATCACGACCATCAAACAGGCTGAAGCCGTCTCCCGGGTCGACTGGTCCATTTGCCCGGCGGACCACAGCGGTAGCGCAACGACGATCAGCCAGATCGATTTCCACAGCAATTCCCACAGCAGCAAAGGCAGCATCTGCAGCGGATAGCGCAACCCGAGGATGGACAGTGCGGAAAAGGCGGCAAGCATGCAGGCGACCACGCCTTGCATCAGTTCCCACGGCTGGTCGTGGTGGATGACGCCGGGCCATACCACGATGCCGAGTCCCACGGCGACAAGGAGGTACAGCGCTCTCAGCAAATAAAGGCGAAACAAGGAAACCTGGTTCATTTTGCTTACTCCTCGCTGATGGATTGCTTGTCTACTATTCGACTTCCCTGAGTATTTTCTCAAGCGCCGTCAGGCGGGACTGGAGGTCGGCAAGCGTGGCGCCGATGGCGGCAAGCGCCGTCGCCGTCTGGTCTTGGGCGGCGGCAGATTTTGCCGCGATCTGCCGATAGGCATCGTCATTGGCCAGGCGAGCCTTCGCTTGCTGGACGGCCGAGAAGTAGCGCATGCCGAAGACGAGCAAAATCGTCGCCAGCGGCAGGCAGATCGTCAATAGATATAGGTGTTCGGACATCATGGCCTCTACGGTTCAGGGTTGCTCGTCAAGGACTTCGCCGCCTCGGCAATGGCTGCCGGCGACAGTTCGAAGTTGAATGTGTTGACTTCAAAATAGTTGAGCGCCTTGCCGTC
>DASYLQ010000094.1:0-4929 GCA_036009485.1 Janthinobacterium sp. | reverse complement strand
GCGACGATGACCATCAGCATGCCCAGCGCCATGATGACGACGTAACTGTTTTGCAGCACCAGGTTGGTCAGGTTGAGTGGCTGCATCAGCGTGCCTTCGGTCATGTACTGGAAAAAGCCCATGATCACTATCAGCGACAGCAACATGCCGTATTCGCGCATATTGTTTTTCAAGAAGCCGGTGTACAGCTTGGCGACGGCAGGCGCCGCTTCTTCCTTCACCTTGTCGGCGCCCTCCACCGTGACGGACGCCAGTTCGGCGGCGGTCCCGTGAGCAAGTTCATTTCCCATTCTTGTCTCCATGTTTGACGATGGCGCGCATGATTTTTTCCTGCGACGCCTCTGCTGCGGTAAATTCTGCCGCGAAACTGCCTTCATTCATCACATAGATGCGGTCGCACATGCCCAGCAATTCCGGCATTTCCGATGAAATCATGATGATGCATTTACCCTCGCTGGCCAGTTCGCTGATGATGCTGTAGATCTCATACTTGGCGCCGACGTCGATGCCGCGGCTCGGTTCATCCAGGATCAGCACGTCCGGCCGCGAAAACAGCCACTTGGCGATGACCACTTTTTGCTGGTTGCCGCCGGACAGGTTGAGCACTTTTTGCAAGACGCTGGAACAGCGGATGCGCAATTGTTTACGGTAATCGTCGGCCACCTTGAATTCGCGCGCCTCGTCGATCACCAGCTTGTCCGATACCTTGGACAAGTTGGCCAGGCTGATGTTCTTCTTGATATCGTCGTCCAGCAGCAGGCCCAGGCTCTTGCGGTCTTCGGTGACGTAGGCGATGCCGTGGCCGATCGCCTTGCCTATCGTGCCGACGTCGATTTCCTGGCCGTTTTTCAGCACCGTGCCGCTGATGCGCTGGCCGTAGGAGCGGCCGAAGATGCTCATCGCCAGTTCGGTGCGGCCCGCGCCCATCAAGCCGGCTATGCCGATGATCTCGCCTTTTTTGGCGTGGAAATTGACGCCCTTGATCACTTCGCGGTTGGCGTGCTGCGGATGGAACACATGCCAGTCGCGCACCTCGAATATCGTTTCGCCGATGTGCGGCGTGCGGTGCGGATAGCGGTCGGCCATTTCGCGGCCCACCATTTTTTCAATGATGCGGTCTTCGCTGATGCTTTCGATGCGGCAGTCGAAACTGTCGACCGTATTCCCGTCGCGCAGCACGGTGATCGAATCGGCGACGCGGGAAATCTCGTTCAGCTTGTGTGAAATGAGGATGGAGGAAATGCCTTGCTGCCTGAGTTCCAGCAGCAGGGCCAACAGCGCGTCGCTGTCGCTTTCATTCAGGCTGGCGGTCGGCTCGTCGAGGATCAGCAGCTTGACGTCCTTGCTCAGGGCCTTGGCGATCTCGATCAATTGCTGCTTGCCGACGCCGAGATTGGTGATCAGCGCATCCGGCGCGTCCTTTAAGCCCACCTTGCGCAACAGATCGCGGGTGCGGCGTTGCACTTCTTCCCAGTCGACCACACCCATGCTGGACGGTTCGTTACCGAGGAAAATATTCTCTGCAATCGACAGCAGCGGCACCAGCGCCAATTCCTGGTGGATGATGATGATGCCGATTTCTTCGCTATCGTTGATGTCGCGGAATTCCCGCGTCTTGCCCTGGTATTCGATTTCGCCCGAGTAACTGCCGTGCGGGTACACGCCGCTGAGTACTTTCATCAGGGTCGATTTGCCGGCGCCGTTCTCGCCGACGATGGCGTGGATTTCGCCGCTGCGCACTGTCAGGTTGACGTTGTCGAGCGCTTTCACGCCGGGGAACGTCTTTTGTATCCCGCGCATTTCCAGGATGGTATTCATCTTGTAAGCTCTTCCGCCCGGCCCTGCGCTTGGATCCGCGCCGGCCGGCAAACAATCCGTCTCGATCATGATGCTACTACTGGTTCCGGCCTGGACCCTTATTTCAACTGGGCTTCGGTGTAGTAGCCGCTGCCGGTGACCAGCACTTCTTTCCAGTTCGACTTGTCGACCACGACCGGTTTCAGCAGGAAGGCGGGCACCACCTTGACGCCGTTGTTATAGGTCTTGGTATCGTTGATGGGCGGCGTTTTGCCGTTCAACACCGCATCGACCATGTTCACGGTGACTTTCGCCAGTTCGCGGGTATCCTTGAAGATGGTCGAACGCTGTTCGCCGCGGATGATCGATTTCACCGACGCCACTTCGGCGTCCTGGCCGGTCACGACCGGCATCGGCAGCTTCGGCGTACCGTAGCCGACGCCTTTCAGCGAAGACAGGATGCCGATGCTGATGCCGTCATACGGCGACAGCACCGCATCGATCTTGTCCTTGCCATAATAGGCGCTCAGCAAGTTGTCCATGCGCGCCTGGGCGGTGGCGCCGTCCCAGCGCAGGGTGGCGACTTTTTCCATGCCCATCTGTTTGCTGCGCACCACCAGCTTGCCCTTGTCGATGTAAGGCTTGAGCACCGACATCGCGCCGCTGTAAAAGAAATGGGCATTGTTGTCGTCGGCCGAACCGCCGAACAGTTCGATGTTGAACGGGCCTTTGCCGCTCTTCAAGTCGAGCGCTTTTTCAATGTAGGCCCCCTGCAGCACGCCGACCTGGAAGTTATCGAAGGTGGCGTAGTAGTCGACGTTCTTGGTGCCGCGGATCAAGCGGTCGTAGGAAATGATCTTGATGCCCTTGTCGGCGGCTTTTTGCAGCACGTCGGTCAGCGTGGTGCCGTCGATGGCGGCGATGACCAGCACCTTGTCGCCCTTGGTGATCATGTTTTCGATCTGCGCCAGCTGGTTCGGGATGTCGTCTTCGGCGTATTGCAGGTCGGTCTTGTAACCGCGCTCCTGGAATACCTTGACCATATTGTCGCCGTCGGCGATCCAGCGGGCCGAGCTCTTGGTCGGCATGGCGATGCCGACGCTGCCCTTGCTCTGGGCGGCGGCGTACGGTGCGATGGCGACGCTGCCGATGGCCATCGCGGCAATGATGATTTTGTTCAGTTTCATTGAGCTAGTCTCCAGGATTATTTGTTTTTTCAAAACGTTCGCACCCTAGGCGCGCTTCGTCTTGATGGTCCGATACTAAAGTGTCCATAGATATCTTTCTAATGACTTTTAAACGCTGCCCGATATCGAAATGGATATATCGCCCATCAATCATGGTTGCTTATTTTATAAGGCAATAAATTATGCGCGTGTGCCGGGCGCTTGCGTATTAAGTACCGTATCAAACTGTAATGTTATGTAAGTAAGCCGCCTCAACAAGAAACCAGGTAGCGCCGCAAGCGGTAGCCACACGCAGATTGATATCAAACCAGGTATCGAAGAGCCATAAAAATTGATTAGAAAGATATCAATGAACAATTTACACTTCTTGCATCCGGCTAGGCATTGCTTCGCCTTGCAACACGCTCACAAGGAAAACAAGCATGTCGAAGACAATAGCGCTGCGTTCGGCCCAATGGTTTGGCACGCAAGACAAGAACGGTTTCATGTATCGCAGCTGGATGAAAAACCAGGGCATACCGGACCACGAATTCCAGGGCAAGCCCATCATCGGCATTTGTAATACCTGGTCTGAACTCACTCCCTGCAACGCGCATTTCCGCAAGCTGGCGGAACATGTCAGGCGCGGCATCCTCGAAGCCGGCGGTTTCCCGGTCGAATTCCCGGTCTTTTCCAATGGCGAGTCGAATTTGCGCCCGACCGCCATGCTGACCCGCAACCTGGCCAGCATGGATGTCGAGGAATCGATCCGCGGCAATCCAATGGATGCGGTGGTCTTGCTGGTCGGCTGCGACAAGACCACGCCGGCCCTGCTGATGGGCGCGGCCAGCTGCGATATCCCGACCATCGTCGTCAGCGGCGGTCCCATGCTGAACGGCAAACTGGACGGCAAGGATATCGGTTCCGGCACCGCCGTCTGGCAATTGCATGAAGCGGTGAAAGCCGGCTCGATCACGATGCATCAATTCATGGCGGCCGAATCGGGCATGTCGCGCTCGGCCGGCACCTGCAATACGATGGGTACGGCCTCGACCATGGCTTGCATGGCGGAAGCGCTCGGCACTTCGCTGCCGCACAACGCCGCCATCCCCGCCGTCGATGCGCGCCGCTACGTGCTGGCGCACATGTCCGGCATCCGCATCGTTGAAATGGTGTGGGAAGACTTGCGCCTGTCGAAGGTGCTGACGCGCGCCGCCTTTGAAAACGCGATCCGCGTCAACGCCGCCATCGGCGGTTCGACCAATGCCGTGATCCACCTGAAGGCGATCGCCGGGCGCATGGGCATCCCGCTGGAATTGGAAGACTGGACCAGGGTCGGCCGAGGCACCCCGACCATCGTCGACCTGATGCCCTCGGGCCGTTTCCTGATGGAAGAATTTTATTATGCCGGCGGCTTGCCGGGCGTCGTGCGCCGCCTCGGCGAAGGCGGCCTGCTGCCGCACAAGGAGGCGCTCACCGTCAACGGCAAGACCTTCTGGGATAACTGCGTCGCGGCGCCCGTGTACAACGACGAAGTCATCCGCCAGCTCGACAATCCGCTGATCGCCGACGGCGCCATCTGCATTTTGCGCGGCAACCTGGCGCCGCGCGGCGCCGTGCTGAAACCCTCGGCCGCCTCGCCCGAACTGATGCGGCACCGCGGCAAGGCTGTCGTGTTCGAAGATTTCGACCACTATAAGAAGCGCATCGTCGATCCCGACCTGGACGTCGACGCCAGCTCGGTGCTGGTGATGAAGAATTGCGGGCCGAAAGGCTATCCCGGCATGGCCGAAGTCGGCAACATGGGCTTGCCGCCGAAATTGCTGGCGCAAGGCATCAAGGACATGGTGCGCATTTCCGACGCGCGCATGAGCGGCACCGCCTACGGCACCGTGGTCTTGCACGTGGCGCCGGAAGCGGCGATGGGCGGGCCGCTGGCGCTGGTGCGCGACGGCGACATGATCGA
>DASYLQ010000093.1:0-5206 GCA_036009485.1 Janthinobacterium sp. | reverse complement strand
GAGATCACCATCGCCGGCAACATGAAGGAAATGTTCCGCCAGATCGTCGCCATCGGCGCCGACGTGCTGATCCGCGGCACCAAGCAGACCGGCTCCATCTTGCTGGAAAAAATGGTCGTCGCCGGCGGCTGACGCCAGCGGAATTGATCGATTCAACCCTGTCTTGTCATGAAGAAAAAAGTTTCTTCACAACTCCAGATCAGCGGGAAAAAGAATACGCAGAATACGCCCGGCACGCTATCGAAAGCGCAAAAGCAGTTCAACAAGCTGATCAAGGATCTGCAAAAGCAGCGTATCTTATTGCGCGCCTGGCAAGATGTCGAACTTGCCTACCAGCGGTTGTACGAGGCTCAATATCAACCCTTGCTGGCGCGCTTCGATGAGGTGCGCATCGAGCTGCTGCAGTTGTTCGACCGCAAGTATCATGAAAAGGCCTTGAGCAAGGCCGATCGCGCCAATCTGGCGCACTTTATCAGCACGGTGGCGGCCGAGGTATTGGGACATGGCGCCAGGGCCAAGGTCAAGGAGCTCTTCAATAAATACAGCGGCAAGGACTTCGATACGCTCGTCGACCGTGAAAAAAAAGAAATCAAGGCCTTGATCAAGGAAGTGTTTGGCATCGAAATCGATGACGGGATCGATCTCGACGATCGGCAGGCAGTGCTGAAAGCGGCCGCCGAGCAGGTCAGGAAGATGCAGGAGCACGAGGAACAGGGAAGGTCGCCGTTCCCGGGGCGCAAGAAGAGCGCAGGGGAACCGGGAAAGGAAGCACAGCGGGAAGCACAGCCGGAGACCCGGCGGGAGGAAGGGGAAAAAAATGTCAGCCAGTCCCTGCGCGAAGTGTATCGCAAGCTGGCCAGCGCCTTGCACCCTGACCGCGCGCTTGATCCGCAAGAGCGCGTGCGCAAAACCGGGCTGATGCAGCGTGTGAACGCCGCCTACGCCGCGCAAAACTTGCTCGAGTTGCTGGAGCTGCAACTCGAGACGGAGCAAATCGACCAGGCATCGGCCGGCGCCATCGACGAGCAGCGCCTGAAACACTACAACCAGATACTGAAAGAACAATCGGCCGAACTGGCGCTCGAAGCCGAACATGTGGAACTGGTTTTTCGCATGCGCTACGGGATCGACGAAGGCCAGCCGGGGCAGCCTGCCGCCTTACTGGATGGTTTGCGCGGCGACATACTCGATTTACAAGAGAGCATCGCCAGCCTGGAAGAGGATTTACGCCAGTTTCAAGAGACCAAAAAGCTCAAGGCTTTCTTGAAGGACTATCGCATGACATCCACGACGATGACGGACCTGGATTTCTTTAACGATCTTTTCGGCGATCCGGATTGGGGCGGCCGCCGTTGAGCGCACAGGCGCGGCCCGTCAGCGCGGCCGTCTCAATCCATGCCAGTGGCTGCGCAGGCTGAGCCAGAAGGCATCCGCCGCCATGCCGAACGGCCCCTTCATGCGCCGCTTCAGCATGCGCCGCGCCATCTCGTAGCGGCCGTTGTGATACAGGGTGCGGATCAGCCGGCGCGCCGTTTCGGCCAGCATCGTCTGGTCGTCGCACAGCGCGATGTAGCGCGCCAGTTCGGCGTCGTCCAGCGCGTGGTGGAAATTGAAAAAGCCATGGAAGCCGAAGGTCGGCGCGGCCGGCTTCACTTCTTCAAAGGCGAACTGCGCCGCCAGCGGCGGCGGCGCGAAACGGATGCCGTGCGCGCCGATCAATTCATCGCGGTGGCGCTCGCAGATGACGAAATCCTCCGGGTGGGTTTGCGTGATGTCCAGCCTGTCCAGCGCCTCGTAAAGGCGGCGCGAGCGCAGCGAAAAACCGCCATTACCGACCGCCACGGGCCGGTGCCCCCAGGGCGCGCCGATATAGTCGTAATCGAGGAACTCGGGCCGCCACAGGTCGCCGCGCAGGATGAAGCTGTCCCACTGGATCACCAGCACGTGGCTGCCGGAAAAATGCCGTCCCAGCTCGCGCAGCATGAATGCCGAGTACGCCGCCACGCTGTCGATGGGCGCGATTTGCACTTGCCGGATATAGTCCGGCAGCGCATGCCGGGTGGGGCTGAGCAGCAGGCATTCCTTGAACGTCGCCGCCGCCAGGCAGCGCTCGATCGCATAGCGCGCCAGCTCGGGATAGCGGGTTTCCACGCATACCAGGCTGACGTCGCCCAGGTCGGGTTGATGGCGGGTGGCGGACATCGGTATTCTTCTCAAGGTCTGGAGGTTGGACGGACACAGCGGTATCCCTGCGGATTCTAGCCTGCGGGCATGAAAAAAAGGCCGCTATCGGGAAGAAAGCGGCCTTAAATGATGTATCGGCTTGTATCCGGCGCTGCCGGAGCGGGCTTGCCGCCGGTGTTTATCGCGCCGCGCGCAAGGTCTGCAGCACCGGCTGCAGGATGGCCTGGCCCAGGCGGGCGCTGCGCGCGCCGTTCCAGCCGGTGCGCGGATCGGGATCGTTGGCGTTGTCCTTGAACGGCATTTCCAGCGTCAGCGCCAGGCAACCGAAGGCGTGCGTGATGTGCGAGGAGCCTATCGTCAGCACCTCGGGCGTGAACGGCGCCTCCGGATAGCCGTACTCGCTCTGGAAGTCGGGACTGGCCAGCTTGCAGTCGGCGATGAAGCGGTCTTGTGCAGCCTTTTGCGCGGGCGTGAAATTTTCCAGTGAATCGCTGCCGGCCATGAAGACATAGGGCAGGTTTTCATCGCCATGGATGTCGAGGAACAGGTCGCAGCCGGTTTCGTGCATCTTTTGCTTGACCAGAAAGACTTCCGGGCTGCGCTCCATCGACGGCGCCAGCCATTCGCGGTTCAGGTTGGCGCCGGCGGCGTTGGTGCGCAGGTTGCCGCGCACCGAGCCGTCCGGGTTCATGTTCGGCACGACATAGAACACGGCTTCCTTCAGCACCTGGCGCGCGAACGGGTTGGCGCGGTCGAGCAGGGCGTCGAGCATGCCTTCGACGAACCATTCGGCCATCGTTTCGCCGGGATGCTGGCGCGCCGTGACCCAGACTTTTTTCTTCGTTGCCGGCGCGCCGGCCGCGGCGTCGCCGACCACCAGCAGGTTCATGTCGCGGCCATCGACGCTGCTGCCCAGGTCGAGCATCTGCACCAGCGGCGATTGCTGGGCGCGGTCGAGCAGCGCCAGATGGCGTTCCCACGGATACGGCTCGAAATAGGCGTAGTACACGCTGTCCTGTTGCGGCGTGTGGCGGATGGTCATGACCTGGCCGTCGTAGTCGGTGGGCACGCGGAACCAGCTGACGCGGTCATAGCTGGCCACGGCCTGGTAATTGTTCCAGCCATCCGCGTAGGCGGCCTGGCCGGCGTTCAGGAAGCGCATCGTGCACGGCGCCGCCTTCGCGCCCTGCAGGCGGAAATAAAACCACTGGACGATGTCGGCGTGCGAATCCTTGCGGATGTTCAGGTCGATGGCCGCGGGATCGTCCGCGCGCAGCACCTCGATGGCGCCGGCGTCGAATTGCTGGCTGATTTTGATAGACATAAAAATTCCTGGTTATTTCAATAACGGTGAGTTCCCGGCAGGGGCTCGCCTCGTGAGCGAGGGTGTTCATGATACTTGGTTCAGGCCAGCCCGCCAAAGCGCTGGTAAAACGCCGCTTCGGCCGGCGGCGCCTGGCCGTCCTCGTGCCGCAGCGTGGCCAGGATATGCCGCTCCGCAGCTGCCTGCACCAGGCGGTACACCTCGCGCGCCAGCTCGTAGGCGGCGGCGCCGGGCCACGGTTCCGGCAGCAGTTCGACCGGCAGATGCGGATCGTGCAACTGGACGCGGCGGTAGGCGTGGACCAGCAGCGTGCGCATCACGAAAGCCTGTTGCGGGACGATCTCTGCTTCGGCGCGCAACAGCGCCGCCAGCGGCTGGAACCGGGCCAGGAAACGCTCATAGCCGGCGATCACGCCGGACAAGTCCCAGCCGTCGCCGACCAGCTCGCGCAGCGGGCGCTTGCTGACGCCGGCCAGCTCGGTGGCGCGGCAGATATACAGCTTGCCCCGCACGCCGCAGCGGGCCTGGATCTCTTCCAGCACGCCGGCGTCGCAGGCCGGATGTCCGGCGATGCCCGGCGCGATCATGCCGTAGCCTTCCCATAACAACTCCTTGCGCAAGGCCGCGCGCCGGGCCGCGTCGATGACGGCGCCGACGCCCATGACGATGGTCCAACTGCCGTCCCAGTGCACGGCCAGCGGCGCATAGATGCGCCGGTAGGCGCGCAGGAAACGCGGCAGCGCATCGGGCGCAATGGCGTAGGAACTGCGGCGACCGTCACGCTGCGCCGCCAGCCAGCCTTCCTGCGCCAGGCGGAATACGCTGGTGCGCAGCAGGCGGCCGTTGACGCCGAACGGCGCCAGCAAGTCGATCAGGCTGCCCAGCCAGACTTCGCCGCCGTGCGGCACGATGGCGTCGCCGAAGATCGTCATCACCAGCGACTTCGAACGCGGCGGCTCGCTCTCCACGAACTGGCTGATCCATTGGCTGATCCATTCATTGCTGCTCATGTTGTTCATCTTGCCGGCGCGGCGGCGCTGTTTACCGGGCTCTTAGTTTAACCATGAAAGCCGAGATGGGATACGGTTTTTTAAAGTGACTCAAAATAAACGTAGCAGAATTTAAAAACGTATCCTATTATGGATTCACCGTCGCGGCAAAGAGGTGATACAACCCTGGTGGCACAAGCCCGCCGCGCAAGGACATGGACACGGAGACAGACATGTACGCGCAAATGGTGGAGACAGGGCTTAAAAATGTCCGTTCGGCGGACGACATGGGCGCCGAAGAGCGCGCATTCCAGGCGCGCATCGACGCCGGCGTCAAGATCGAAGCCAAGGACTGGATGCCCGAGGCTTACCGCAAGACGCTGATCCGGCAGATTTCCCAGCACGCGCATTCGGAAATCGTCGGCCAGCTGCCGGAGGGGAACTGGGTGACGCGCGCGCCCACCCTGAAGCGCAAATCCATCCTGCTGGCGAAAATCCAGGACGAGGCCGGCCACGGCCTGTACCTGTACGGCGCCGCCGAGACGCTGGGCGTGTCGCGCGACGACCTGATCGATGCCCTGCATGTCGGCAAGGCCAAGTACTCGAGCATCTTCAACTACCCGACGCTCACCTGGGCGGACGTCGGGGCGATCGGCTGGCTCGTCGACGGCGCGGCGATCATGAACCAGATCCCGATCTGTCGCTGCTC
>DASYLQ010000092.1:0-4035 GCA_036009485.1 Janthinobacterium sp. | reverse complement strand
GGCAAAAGCAGCATGGCCGCCACACGCTGCCGTGGCAAAACACACGCGACGCCTATCTGGTCTGGCTCTCCGAAATCATGCTGCAGCAAACCCAGGTCGCGGCCGTTCTCGTGTATTACGCGCGCTTCCTGGCACGCTTCCCGACCTTGCGCGACCTGGCCGCCGCCCCGGTCGAAGATGTCATGGCGCAGTGGAGCGGCCTCGGCTATTACACCCGCGCCCGCAATCTGCACCGCTGCGCCCAGCGCGTGGCGGCCGAATACGGCGGCGTCTTCCCCAGCGACCCGCTGCTGCTGGCCGAGCTGCCCGGCATCGGCCGCTCGACGGCGGCGGCGATTGCGGCGTTTTCCAGCGGCACCCGCGCCGCCATCATGGACGGCAACGTCAAGCGCGTGTTCGCCCGCGTCTTCGGCATCGCCGCCTATCCGGGCGAAAAAAAGGTCGAGCAAGACATGTGGTTGCGCGCCGAAGCGCTGCTGCCGCAAGCGGATAGGGACTCGGGCCTGGACTCGGGCATCGAAGCCTATACCCAGGGCTTGATGGACCTGGGTGCGACGCTGTGCACGCGCAGCAGCCCGGATTGCCCGCGCTGCCCGCTGCAGCCGCGCTGCGTCGCCTACGCCACCGGCCGCGTCCAGGAACTGCCGGTGCGCAAGCCGAAGAAGGCCAGCCCGGAAAAACACACGACGATGCTGCTGATCGTCGACCGCGGCCAGGTCTTGCTCGAGCAGCGGCCGCCGTCCGGCATCTGGGGCGGCCTGCTGTCGCTGCCGGAACTCGATGGCCACGTCGCCGCCCGGGGCAAACTGATGGCGCCGGCGGACGGGGATGCGCTGGCGCTGGCGGTGGGCCGCTTCGGCGACATCGAATCGCAGGAACGCCTGCTGCCGCTGACGCATGTCTTCACCCATTACAAGCTGCACATCGTGCCCTACCGCATCACGCTGGCGCGCCGGCTCGACCTGGCCGGCCAGTCCGGCCACGTCTGGGTAGACGCCGCAAAACTGGGCCAGGCGGCGCTGCCTGCGCCCGTCAAAAAGCTGCTGCTGGATTTGTTTGGCGCCGGCGACGCAGCACAGTCGCGCATGTCATTTTAGGCCGCCGGTCCCTTAAAGCTCGTCCATCGAAAACAGGCGCTTGTATTCGCGTATGGCGTAACGGTCGGTCATGCCGGCGATATAGTCGGCGATGCGGCGCACCTGCTGGCCCGCATCGCCGTTCTTGTCCTGGTAATCCGGCGGCAGCAGCGCCGGCTCGGCGACAAAGGCTTCATACAGTTCGCGGACGATGCGGCTGGCCTTGCTGCGCATGCGGTTGACCTGGTAATGCCGGTACAGATTGGCGTACAGGAAGCGTTTCAATTCGGTCGCCTCGCGCCTGACCCGGGGCGAAAAACGGATCAGCGGTTCGCCGCGGCGCACCTCGTCTATCGATTGCGGCGCGGCGGCGGCGATCAAGCCTTCCGAGGTGGCGATCAAGTCGTCGGCCAGCGCCGTGATCAGGCGGCGCTTGGTTTCATAGATCGCCCGCCGCCCGGTCAGGCCGGGCCAGGCCGTCTGCACCTCGCGCCAGTGGCGGGCGAAGAAATCCACCTGCTCCAGCTGCTCGATGGTGATCAGGCCGGAGCGCAGGCCGTCGTCGATGTCGTGGCTGTTGTAGGCGATTTCATCGGCCAGGTTGGTCAGTTGCGCCTCCAGCGAGGGCTGGGTGCGCTCGATGAAGCGCCGTCCCAGCTCGCCCAGTTCCCTGGCATGGGCCAGGGAACAGTGCTTGAGGATGCCTTCGCGCGTCTCGAACATCAGGTTCAAGCCGTCGTAGGCGGCGTAATGCTCTTCCAGCGTATCGACCACGCGCAGGCTTTGCAGGTTGTGCTCGAAGCCGCCGTGCGCCTTCATGCATTCGTTCAGCACGTCCTGGCCGACGTGGCCGAAAGGCGTGTGGCCGAGGTCGTGCGCCAGCGCGATCGCCTCGACCAGGTCTTCGTTCAGGCGCAGGTTGCGCGCCAGCGAACGGCCGATCTGCGCCACTTCCAGGCTGTGCGTCAGGCGCGTGCGGAACATGTCGCCTTCGTGGTTCAGGAAAACCTGGGTCTTGTATTCGAGCCGGCGGAAGGCCGAGGAATGGATGATGCGGTCGCGGTCGCGCTGGAATTGGCTGCGCGAGGCGTGCGCCGTCTCGGCGTGGCGCCGCCCCGCGCCCTGGTCCGAATGGGCGGCGTAGGGGGCGAGCTGGGCTTCGGGCAGCATGGGAGGCTTCAGCCGACGCAGGCGTCCAGCGTCGCCAGCAGGGCTTCCTGCGGCGCCGTCGTGATGCTCGGGCTGCCGAGCGGCTTGAGCAGGATGAACTTGATGGCGCCGCCCTCGTTTTTCTTGTCGACTTCCATCAGCTCCAGCCAGCGCTGCCGGCCCAGGTCGGGCGCGCTGACGGGCAGATTGGCGGCGGCCACCAGCGCGCGGATGCGCTGCACCGACGGCGCATCGACCAGGCCGAGGCGGCGCGACAGCTCGGCCGCCATCACCATGCCGCAGCCGACCGCCTCGCCGTGCAGCCATTGGCCGTAGCCGAGGCCGGCCTCGATGGCGTGGCCGAAGGTGTGGCCGAAATTCAGGATGGCGCGCAAGCCGCCCTCGCGCTCGTCCTGGCGCACCACGTCGGCCTTGATTTCGCAGGAGCGCGCCACGGCGTAGGCCAGCGCCGCCTTGTCGCGCGCCATCAGCTTGCCGATATTGTCTTCGATCCAGCCGAAGAAGGCGGCGTCGATGATGGCGCCGTGCTTGATCACTTCGGCCAGGCCGGCCGACAGTTCGCGCGCCGGCAAGGTGTCCAGCGTATCGGTGTCGGCCACCACCACGCGCGGCTGATAAAAGGCGCCGATCATGTTCTTGCCGAGCGGATGGTTGATGCCGGTCTTGCCGCCCACCGAGGAATCGACCTGGGCCAGCAATGTCGTCGGCACCTGGATGAAGCCGACCCCGCGCATATAGCTGGCGGCGGCATAGCCGGTCAGGTCGCCGATGACGCCGCCGCCCAGCGCCACCAGGGTGGTCTTGCGGTCGCATTTATTCGCCAGCAGCGCATCGAAGATCTGCATCAGGCTGGACCAGTTTTTATACTCTTCGCCGTCGGGCAGGACGATGGCGATGACTTGCTTGCCCTGGTCCTGCAGGGCGGCGCGCAGGCGCTCGAGATACAGCGGCGCGACGGTGGTGTTGGTGACCACCGCCACCTTGTCGCCGTCGATGTGGCGCGCCAGCAGCGCGCCGTCGTCGAGCAGGCCGGCGCCGATGACGATAGGGTAGCTGCGCTCGCCCAGGTCGACGCTGAGAAGGATATTGGATGTCTGGTTCATCGAAGGTTCTGCCTTGGTGACGCAGTCCGGCGCAGCCTGGCATTCCAGGCGGGCGAGCTGCATCAGGATCGTTTGGACCATCGATTGTACGTTAGGACGGCCGGTATCGATGACGACATCGGCCACTTCCTGGTAAAACGGTTCGCGCTGCTCGGACAATTCCTCCAGGCGCCGGCGCGGATCGGCGGTTTGCAGCAGCGGACGGTTCTTGTCGTGGGCGGTGCGGGCGATGATGCTGCCGACGTTGGCGCGCAGGTAGACCACGGTGCCGCGCTGCTTCAGGTAGGCGCGGCTTTCGGCGTTCAGCACGGCGCCGCCGCCGGTGGCCAGCACGATGCCCTCTTGCGCCGTCAGGTCGCGGATGACCTCCGCTTCGCGGCGGCGGAAACTCTGCTCGCCCTCGATCTCGAAGATCCACGGGATCGAGGCGCCGGTGCGGCTTTCGATTTCATGGTCGGAATCGACGAAGCGCTTGCCCAGCTTGCGCGCCAGGATGCGGCCGATGGTGGTCTTGCCGGAGCCCATCAGGCCGACGACGAAGATATTGTTTTTGTAAATGTCAGACACGTTGTGGTTCACTCGAAAAGGCAGCCAGCCGGCCCGGGCTGCAACCCGGCCGGCTCCCTGCCCTTTCGGCCCCGCTGTTATGGGCAAGTAAACGTTAGTTTAAACGGATAAGCGGTGCT
>DASYLQ010000091.1:0-5817 GCA_036009485.1 Janthinobacterium sp. | reverse complement strand
CCGGAAGACATCCGCGGTTATGGCCACGTCAAGGCGCGCCACCTGAAGGCGGCCAGGGAAAAAGAGGCGACGCTGGTGGCGGCTTTCGGCGCGCCGGCGATGCGGGCGGAGAAGGTCATTCGTATCGTGTCGGCGTAGGCTGAAGTATTGCAACTGTCGCGCGCGGATAGCTGGCGGCCGATCCGGCGCTGGCGGCGGAATTCAGGAAAAAACTGGACAGCGATCCCGCCTTCGCCAACAGCCCGCATCTGCGCCTGGAGTTTTTCGCCCGCCGGCATTCCTCGTGGGATGAGCGCTTCAAGCTGTATCCGGTGATGCGCACGGCGCAAACGCTGTAAAAAACGGCGGATCCATGATCCGCCGCCTTTCGTCAGAGCTGCTGCAAATTGATCATCCCCGGCAAACTCGCCGGCATCGAACAAGGCTCGTCATCGAAGGCGATATCGCCCAGCGGACTGGCGACACCGTCCGCCTTCAAATCGGCGAAACCAAACATGTTGCGGTCCATCAGGTGCGAGGGCACCACCGTCGACAGCGCCGAAAAGATGCTCTCGACCCGGCCCGGGAATTTCTTGTCCCATTCGCGCATCAAGCCCTTGATCTGCTTGCGCTGCAGGTTTTCTTGCGAGCCGCACAGGTCGCAGGGAATGATGGGGAAACCCTTCACCTCGGCGTAGCGCTGGGTGTCGGCTTCCTTCACATAGGCCAGCGGCCGGATCACGATGTGCTTGCCGTCGTCCGACTGCAGCTTGGCCGGCATGCCTTTCAGTTTCCCACCGAAAAACATATTCAGGAAAAAGGTTTCCAGGATGTCGTCGCGGTGGTGGCCGAGGGCGATCTTGTTGCAGCCCAGTTCATCGGCGACGCGGTACAAAATGCCGCGGCGCAGGCGCGAGCACAGCGAGCAGGTGGTCTTGCCTTCCGGGATCAGGCGCTTGACGATGCTGTAGGTATCCTGATTTTCAATATGGAAGGGGATGCCCAGCTTGCTCAGATAGGCCGGCAGGATATCGGCCGGGAAGTTCGGCTGCTTCTGGTCGAGGTTGACGGCGACGATCTCGAAGTCGATTGGCGCCCGTTCGCGCAGGGTCATCAGGATGTCCAGCAGCGCATAACTGTCCTTGCCGCCGGACAGGCAGACCATCACCTTGTCGCCATCCTCGATCATGTTGAAGTCGCCGATGGCCTGGCCGACCAGGCGGCACAGGCGCTTGTGCAGCTTGTTGTTTTCCAGCGCGGCCTTCTCGGCCTTTTTGGCGTCGGCCAGCGGCGCATCCTGCACTGTTCCGTCCATCATGGCGGCGCCGCTCATACATTGTCCTTGATCCGGAAGACTTCGACGCCGACGCCTTCGCAGTCGGGATACACGTCCGGTTTCATGGTCGAGACGCGCGCGGCGCGCACGCGCGGGTGCTGCAGCATCGCCGCGACGACGTCGTCGCACAGGCTTTCCTGCAGGTGGACGTGGCCCTGGGCCATGCGTTTCGCGATGGTCTCGCGCATGAAGTCGTAGTCGACCACTTCGGCCAGGTTGTCTTCCTTCGGCGTCGACAGCGCCAGCGGGATATACAGGTCGACGTTGATCAGGACGCGCTGCTCGCCCTTTTTCTCGAAATCGTGCACGCCGATATTGATCAGCACTTCGTAGTTGCGCAGGAACAGGCGGCGGCAGTCGCTCAGGCGGGGATGGGACAGGGCGGACAACATAGTTTTAACCTTTGTGGAAATGCGGTAAATGATTCTTACTGGGCGAGGAACATCACGTCGCGCGCCAGCGGCAGCAAGTGCTGGCCGCCGTCGACCAGCAGCGTGGTGCCGGTCAGCGCGCGCGCGCGGGCGACATAACAGACGCTGTCGGCGACGTCTTCCGGCGTGCTGGAACGGCCCAGCGGCGTGGCCTGGTGCGCCTTGCCGAAGCCGCTTTCGCTCTGCTCGCCCGAGACCAGGGTGAGGCCGGGCGCGATGCCGACCACGCGCACTGTCGGCGCCAGCGCCTGCGCCAGCAGCGTCGTCGCGGTATGCAGCGCGGCCTTGGACAGGGTGTACGATAAAAAATCGGGATTGAGATTGTACAGTTTTTGGTCGAGCAGGTTGATGACCACCGCTTGCCGTCCCTCGGCCGTGGCGGCGTGCAGCGCCTGCGCCAGCAGCAGCGGGGCGGTCAGGTTGACCCGCATGTGGGCGTCCAGGCGGGCGGCGGAAAAATCGGCCGCGCTGTCGTAGTCGAACAGCGAGGCATTGTTGACCAGGCAGGTAACCGGGCCGAGCGCTTCGCCGGCGCGGGCCAGCAGCAGCTTGACCGCGGCGGCGTCGGCCAGGTCGCACTGCAGCGCCACGGCGCGCCGGCCCAGCGCGCGGACCGCTTCGGCCGTCTCCAGCGCCGCGCTTTCCGAGCCGCGGTAATGCACGGCGATGTCCCAGCCGTCGCGCGCCAGGGCCAGCGCGATGCAGCGGCCGATGCGTTGCGCCGCCCCGGTGACGAGGGCGACCCCGGCGCCGCCCTGGGCGCCGTCCACTGTAGTCTGCGCGGCCGAATTCTGCTTCATATCTGCTTCATATATATATGTATGCTGTGCTGCGTACGCTGGTCTGATGATCAAGATGGCCGCCGTATAATCGTCCGCCGGCCGGCGTTAACTGCATGCCGGCGCGGCGATTCGCTACAATGCCGGAATGTCACTTCCCCTACCCGATAGCGACGCGCTGGCCGCGTCCCGAGCCCTGCAAGCCTTGATCGCCGCCGACATCGCGCGCGCCGGCGCGGCGATTCCCTTCGCCCGTTTCATGGAACTGGCCCTGTACGCGCCCAGGCTGGGCTACTACAGCGGCGGTTCGGCGAAACTCGGCAAGGATGGCGATTTTACAACCGCACCGGAGCTTACTCCCCTGTTCGGCGCCGCGCTGGCCCGCGTCGCAGCCGACATTATGGCGCAAAGCGCGCCGCAACTCCTCGAATTCGGCGCCGGCACCGGCAAGCTGGCGCGCGATATCTTGACCGAGCTGGACAAGATGGGCGTGGCGGTGCGGCGTTATGCGATCGTCGAACTGTCCGGCGAATTGCGCGCGCGCCAGCAAGCGGCGCTGGCCGATTTCCCCCAGGTCGAATGGCTGGACGGTTTCCCGGCCGCCTTCGAGGGCGCCGTGATCGGCAACGAGGTGCTGGACGCGATGCCGGTCAGCCTGGTGTGCAAGACGCCGGACGGCTGGTCCGACCTGCACGTAGGCTGGGCCGGCGGGCGCTTCATGCTGGTCGAGCGGCCGGCCGGCGCCGAGGCGCTGGCGCGCATCGCGGCGCAGATTCCCGATGCGCAGCAATTGCCGGCCGGGTATGTGACCGAACTGCATGGCGTCGCCAGCGGCTTCATGGCGACGCTGGCGCGCACGTTGGCGGCGGGGCGGGGCGGGGCGGCGATCCTGCTCGACTACGGTTTTCCGGCGCATGAATATTACCTGCCCCAGCGCGCCAGCGGCACGCTGATGTGCCACTACCGCCATCATGCCCATGCGGATCCGTTTTACCTGCCGGGGCTGCAAGACATCACGGCCCATGTCGATTTCACCGCGATGGCGCTGGCCGCGCAGGACGGCGGCGTCGACGTGCTGGGATATATGAATCAGGCCGCCTTTCTGCTCGGCGCCGGCATCGGCGAGCTGCTGCTGCGCACCGACCCGGCCGACGCCATGGCTTACCTGCCGCAGGCGAATGCGCTGCAAAAGCTGGTCTCGCCGGCCGAGATGGGCGAGCTGTTCAAGGTGCTGCTGGTGGGCCATGGGGTGGCATTGCCGGCGGCCCTGGCGGCCGGCGACCGCAGTCATCGGCTGTGACGGAAATGCAGGAAATAGCCGGTATTCGCCCCTTGTTTTAGCAGAGTCATGCAAGGCCGGATCGGCTATCATGGTCGATTCGGGCCGGTCAGTTGAATATTGAACACGGTCCGCGCTCTTCCCGGTCAACCTGCGGCGCGCTTGTTTAGATATTGGAACGATGGCAAAGATTCATACACATTATGACAACCTGAAGGTGGCGCGGCTGGCGCCGCAGGAAGTCATACGTGCCGCATATAAGGCGCTGAGCCAGAAATATCATCCCGATAAAAATCCCGGCGATGAAAAGGCGGCGCGCATCATGGCCATCCTGAACAGCGCCTACGGCACCCTGGCCGATCCGCAGCGCCGGCGCGAACACGACGAGTGGATCGCCGCCGAAGAGTGGGAAATCGAATGGCTGGAAAGCACCCGCCACGAAGAAAGCCGCGCCAAGCCGCGTCAGGACGGACCGCCCCAGGCCTGGGACGAGGCCGAGCAGAAGGCGCCGGCTTCGCCGTG
The DNA here is from genome assembly GCA_036009485.1 of Janthinobacterium sp. Classification (GTDB taxonomy): domain Bacteria; phylum Pseudomonadota; class Gammaproteobacteria; order Burkholderiales; family Burkholderiaceae_D; genus Janthinobacterium. The sequence goes on along the minus strand of DASYLQ010000091.1, from coordinate 1,491 downwards.
GGCGCGGCGCGACTGGAAATGGTGGGCCAGCCTGGGCGGCTGCCTGGTGCTGGGCTGGTGCGTCGGCGTCTTGATGTTCGGCAATCCGCCGATGCTGGCGTCGGTGCTGGGCGGACCTTTCGACCAGGGGCTGGACTTGCGCGCCCGCGCCCGTGCCGAGGAAAGGATGGATGCGTCCCAGGCCGGCGACAAGCCCGAAGCGAAGCTTGAGCAAAAGCCGGAGCCCAAGGGCGAGCCCAAGGGCGAGTCGAAGGGCGACGCCATCATCGACAGCTGGGCGGTGGCCAAGGCGGCGTCGGCCGAGACGCCGCCGCAGGCGCCGGACATCAAGGTCGTTGCGCTGGCGCAGGTGACGCTGGCGCCGGCGCCGCCCGAATGCGAGCGCAAGCCGCAGGCGCTGGTCGCGCCGAACGGCGAGGTATGGCCGCTAAAGTCCGGTTATGTCGCGGGTTACCCGGTCTGGAACAAGGGCCAGGATTTGCAGCTGACGGTGGACAACAGCGGCAATGCTTCGCCGGTGTTCGTCAAGCTGTTCGATACCGAACGGCATGCCAATGTGCGCCACCTGTTCGTCCTGCCCCACGACAAGCTGCTGGTCGACAATCTCACCATCGGCAAATACGAGGTGCATTATCAAAATATCGACCTCGGCGCCGGCGGCAAGGTAGGCTGCGGCACGCCGGCCATGGCGCCCGCCGACGGCTGAGGAAACGAGAAGCCTGCTTGAAACTGAGCTTGAAGACGCCTCACAAAACTGTAGCGTGCCGGCCTGGTCCTGCATGCTTTGCGCCGCCGCCGCCGCCGACTGCCCCACCAGCGCCGCATTTTGCTGCGTCATTTCATCCATCTGCGCGATGGCTTCGTTGACTTGCTCGATGCCCATGCTTTGTTCCTGGCCGGCTTCGCCGACCAGCCTGCCGCCGCCGTCGACCTTCTCGACCGAATCGCCGATCAGGGTCTTGATTTCCTTGGCGACGACGGCGAAGCCGCGCCCCTGCTCGCCGCGATGGTCACCAGCAGCAGGATCAGCACGCCGAAGCCGGCGCTGAGCCGGGTGCGTACCTTAAAATCGGATAAATTCATCGGGAAACCCGAGGTGGGCCGGCGTGGATGGCGGCGCCGGGCGCCTGGTTAGCTGGCCAGTTTGTCGATCAGGCCCATTTCGCTGCTCGACATCAGCTTGTCGATGTCGATCAGGATCAGCATGCGCTCGTCGATGGTGCCCAGGCCGATCAGGTAGTCGGTGCTGAAGGCGGTGCCCATTTCCGGCGCCGGCTTGACCTGCTCCGGCGTCAGCGTGGTCACGTCGGACACGGAATCGACCACCATGCCGACGATGCGTCCGCCGATGTTGAGGATGATGACGACGGTGAACTGGTCGTACACCGGCGTGCCGAGATTGAACTTGATGCGCATGTCGACCACCGGGATGATGATGCCGCGCAGGTTGATCACGCCCTTGATGAATTCGGGCGCGTTGGCGATGCGGGT
>DASYLQ010000090.1:0-2210 GCA_036009485.1 Janthinobacterium sp. | reverse complement strand
CAAATGTATGCCAATGGCGACCAGGGCAAGATACGCCGCGAAGGGTTTTCCCTGCTGGACATCAAGCGCTTCCTGGCGGCGCACGGTTTTCCGGCGGACGGTTTCAAGCTGCCCCTGGACAAGCTGGTGGAGGCCGGCTTTCCCGCCATCGTCTTGTTGTCCGAAAACGGCTATCGCCATTTTGTCGTGGTCAAGGGCATCCGCGGCGGGCGCGTGCTGATCGGCGATCCTGCCGGCGGTACGAGGGCGATGGCGCGCGCCAGTTTCGATGCGATGTGGGGCAGCAAACTGTTGTTCGTCATCCATGACCGGCCCGGAACGGTGCGTTTCAACGACGCCGCCGACTGGGCCGCGGCGCCGGGCGCGCCGCTGACCGGGGCGATCGACCGGCGCGGACTCGATGGTTTGACGATGCCGAAAAACGGCCCCGGCGATTTTTGATGGGAATGTCATGTCATCAATGAAAAACATATTCTGCGCCTGCTTGCTGGCCGGCAGCGCGCTGGGCGGCAATGCTGCTGCGGCGCAGGGCGCCGGCGCCGACTGGGGCACGCCGGCCAGCGACGCCGCGCTGGACCAGGCGCGCGGCGGTGTCGACCTGGGCGGCGGCCTGGTCATGTCGCTGGGGATAGCAAGAACGGTCACGATCAATGGCAATGTGTTGTCGACCAATACCCTGAATATCGCCGATGTAGCCAGGCTGAACAGCGAACAGGGCGGCTACGACAAGCATGCGCTGAATACCTTGACGCTGCTGCAAAACGGCGCCGGCAATACCTTCCTGGCGGGGACGATGCCGCAAGCGGTGGCCGGCACCGTCGTGCAAAACAGCTTGAATGACCAGACGCTGCTTACCCGGACAGTCATCAACAGCAGCGTCAACAGTATGGAGTTATTAAAGGGAATCAATTTTCAAGGCAGCTTGCGCGATGCCTTGAGCGGCGCCATCGGCATCCGCTGAGAGCGACCGTTACAAGGTCGCCGTCGCCTGGACGGCAATCTGTTTGGAGGAAAAATGCGGGAAATCCATGTACTGCGCCTGGGCGCCTTCGGCTTGGCCGCACTCCTCTGCGGCGGCGCTGCGGCGGCGGGCGAGGACGCGGGCGGCGAGCGCGCGCAACTGATGCAGCAGCTGGAGGCGCAACTGGCGGCGATGAAGGCGGAGCTGGCGCGCCAGAAGAGCCAGCTGGAGGCGCTGCAGCGCTCGACAGCCGAGCAGCAGCGCAGCCTCGATGCCTTGCGCGGCGCGGCCGGCGCCGAATTGTTGTCGCAGCAGCGAGGCGCCGGCAATCCAGCCTGGCGCGCCGATGCCGGCGGCGCCCAGGCTCCCTCCCAAGCCGAGGCTCCCGCCCAAGCCCAGGCCCAGGCTCCCGTCCAAGCCGAGGCTCCGGCCCCGGCCCAGGCCGCGGTCGGCGCACCGCCGCCCAGGGATGGCCGGCCGCCCGAGGTGGCGCCGCTGTTCGAGCAACCCGGCGTGCTGACGCCGAAGGGCCGCTATGTGCTGGAGCCGTCGCTGCAGTTCGGCTATTCGTCGAGCAACCGGGTGGCGCTGGTCGGCTATACGATCATCCCCGCCTTGCTGATCGGTTTGATCGACGTGCGTGAAGTCAAGCGCAACACCACCACCGCTGCGCTGACGGGGCGCTATGGCGTCAGCCAGCGCCTCGAAATCGAGGCCCGCGTGCCGTATGTGTATCGCTCCGATTCCACCGTCAGCCGGGAAGTGTTTACCGGCAGCGCCAATGACCGGGCCTTCGACACCAGCGGCAAGGGCGTCGGCGATGTCGAGCTGGCGGCGCGCTACCAGCTCAACGACGGCGGCGCCGACCAGGCGTATTACGTCGCCGGCCTGCGCGCCAAATCGCGCACCGGGCGCGATCCTTTCGAAGTCGTGACCGATTGCGTCACCCGCTGCGTCGGCACGAATGTCACCGGCACCGGCTTGCCGCTGGATTTGCCGACCGGATCGGGCTTTTATTCGCTGCAGCCCAGCCTGACCTGGCTGTTTCCATCCGATCCCGCGGTGCTGTTCGGCAGCATCAGTTATCTGCACAATTTCAAGCGCCACGACGTCTACCGGCAAGTGCTGGGCGGCGAGCGTGAACCGCTGGGGACGGTCGATCCCGGGGATGTCCTGGGCTTCAATTTCGGCATGGGCCTGGCGCTGAATGAAAAAGCTTCGCTCAGCCTGGGATACGACCATAGTTCGC
>DASYLQ010000089.1:0-4833 GCA_036009485.1 Janthinobacterium sp. | reverse complement strand
CTGGCGCAGCTCTCCCGCCTCGGCCAGGAGCGTCCCCTGCGCATCCTGCTGGTGAACGCCGGCGAGGCCGATGCGCTCACCTGGGCCGGCCTGGCGCAGCCGCTGCGCCTGGCCGCGCGCGCGCTCGGGCCGGGCGCGCTGCAGGTCGATAGCGCGACGCCGCAGCAGGTCGCCGGCCTGCCCGAGCGGCACTGGCATATCGCGCTGCTGGTGGCCGACGAAAGCCAGGCCGCGCTGAGCCCGGAGCTGTGCCGCGCCGTCATCGAGCGCTGCCGCCAGGCGCCGTTCTGGGGCGCGGTCGGCGCCGGCGTATTGTGGCTGGCCGACGCCGGCGTGATGGACGGCGTGCGCACCGCGCTGCCCTGGGCGCTGTACGCCGACGCCGGCGCGCGCGCCGACCGCGCCATCCTGACGCCGCACCTGTTCGAGATCGACGGCCCGCACCTGACTTGCTGCGGCGGCGCCGCCAGCATCGATTTTTCGCTGACCCTGATCGCAGCCCTGTTCGGCGCCGGCCTGCAGGCGCAGATCAAGGAAGCGCTGTGCATCGATCGCGTGCGCGACCGCGAAGAGCGCCAGCGCGTCGCCCTGCAGGCGCGTTTCGGCGTGCTGCAGCCGAAACTGTCCGAAGCGGTGACGCTGATGGAGGCGAACATCGAGGAGCCGCTGTCGACCGACGACATCGCCAACCTGGTCGGCCTGTCGCGGCGCCAGCTGGAGCGCCTGTTCAAGCAGTACCTGGGCAGCCTGCCGTCGCGCTATTACCTCGAGTTGCGCCTGCAGCGCGCGCGCCAGCTGCTGCAGGGGACCCACCACTCGATCGTGCAGGTCGGCCTGATGTGCGGCTTTTCCTCCGGCTCGCATTTTTCCACCGCCTTCGGGGCCTTGTTCGGGAATACCCCGCGCGAGGAGCGCCAGCGCCGCATGGTCGCCGTGGTGCGCGACGAACAGCTGGCCGCCAAATAGCAAAAAGCCATCGCGCGGCGGGGCGCGCCCCCAAAAATGAAAATCCCTGTCGCAGATTCAAAAGAGTTTTGCCGCCCCTGCTTCTACAATGCGTCATATTCGCAGCCGTCGCTGCGCCCGTAATGACCAACAATGGGGAATGCCATGAACGCCAAGCTTGATTCGACTGTTACCACCCGTCCAGTGACCCGCCAGACCTTCGACGAGGTGCTGGTGCCGACCTACGCCCCGTCCGCGATGGTGCCGGTGCGCGGTTCCGGCCTGGACCTGTGGGACCAGAACGGCAGGCATTACCTCGATTTCACCTCCGGCATCGCCGTCAACAGCCTGGGTCACTGCCATCCGGCGCTGGTGGCGGCGGCGACGAAACAGATCAACACCCTGTGGCACCTGGGGAATGGTTACACCAACGAGCCGGTGCTGCGCCTGGCCCTGGCGCTGACCGAAGCCACCTTCGCCGACCGCGCCTTCTTCTGCAATTCCGGCGCCGAGGCGAATGAAGCGGCCTTCAAGCTGGCGCGCAAATACGCCCACAACAAATTCGGCGCGCACAAGTCGCGCATCGTTTCCTGCTTCAATTCCTTCCACGGCCGCACCCTGTTCACGGTGTCGGTCGGCGGCCAGGCCAAGTACACCGAAGGTTTCGAGCCGCTGCCGCAGGAGATCAACCACATCGCCTACAACGACATCGAGGCGGCCCGCGCCGCCATCGGCGACGACGTCTGCGCCGTGGTGGTCGAGCCGCTGCAGGGCGAGGGCGGCGTGGTCCCGGCCGATCCGGCCTTCCTGAAAGAGTTGCGCGCGCTGTGCGACAAGACCGGCGCCCTGCTGATTTTCGACGAAGTCCAGAGCGGCATGGGCCGCACCGGCGAACTGTTCGCCTACATGGGCTACGGCGTCACGCCGGACATCCTGACCTCGGCCAAGGCGCTGGGCAACGGCTATCCGATCGGCGCCATGCTGACCACGCACGAACTGGCCGCCACCCTGGCCGTCGGCACCCACGGCACCACCTACGGCGGCAATCCGCTGGCGACGACGGTGGCCCTGACGGTGCTCGACACCATCAATACGCCGGCCTTCCTGGCCCGCGTCAAGGAGGCCGGCGCGAAGATGGCCGCCATGCTGCAAGGCCTGGTGGCGGATTATCCGCAAGTGTTTGCGCTGGTGCGCGGCGGCGGCCTGCTGCAAGGCCTGGTCATGGCCGAGGCTTTCAAGGGCCGTTCCAAGGACGTGCAGAAAGCCGCCGAGGCGCAGGGCCTGATGCTGCTGATCGCCGGCCCGGAAGTGGTGCGCCTGGCGCCGGCGCTGATCGTCTCGGACGAACAGATCGCCGAAGCCGGCCGCCTGATGCGCGCCGCCGTCGACGCCTTGCTGAAGGCGTAAGCGCGGCATGCCGCACACCCCGGCTGCGCGGGCCGGGGCCGTTTTACTTTAGTCGAGTACCTTGAGGAGTTCCCATGTACGTCGTCCGTCCGGTAGAAGCAACGGATATCGCCGCCCTTGAAGCGCTGGCGGCGGAGACCATGCCGGGGGTGCACACCTTGCCGCGCACGCGGGAAAAGATCGCCGTCTCGGTCGAGCGTTCCATGGCCTCGTTCGCCGCCCAGGTCGACATCCCCAGCGAAGAATCCTATCTGTTCGTGCTGGAATCGGTGGAAGAAAACGCCATCGCCGGCACCGCCGCCATCTTCGCCTCGGCCGGCTCGAACGGCACCTATTTTTCGTTTCGCAACGACGTCATCCAGCAAGTCTCGCGCGACCTGAACATCAGCCACAGCGTGCATGCGCTGACCCTGTGTTCCGAGCTGACCGCGTATTCGCAGCTGTCCGGCTTCTATGTCCGCAATATCGAGCAGGCCGGTGCCGAGGCGGCCCTGCTGTCGCGCGCGCGCCTGCTGTTCGCCGTGCTGGCGCCGCACCGCTTCGGCGACCGCTTTTTCGTGCCGCTGGCCGGCATCACCGACGCCGCCGGCCAGTCGCCGTTCTGGGATGCGCTCGGGCGCAAGTTCTTCCAGATGGATTTCCTCGACGCCGAGCGGGTCATCGGCGGCGCCCGCAACCGCACCCTGATCGTCGAACTGATGCCGCACTATCCGGTCTACGTGCCGCTGCTGCCGGGTGACGCCCAGGCGGCGATGGGACAGATCCACCCGAGCGGCGAACCGGCCTTCAACATGCTGACGGAAGAGGGCTTCGAGGCCGACGAGTATATCGACATCTTCGACGGCGGCCCTATCCTGCAGGCGCACAAGAATGCGCTGCGCTCCTTCAACGATGCGTTGTTGCGGCGCGTGTTCACCTCGACCGCGGCGAGCCGCTCCGGCCAGAAGGTCAACTACGCCATCGCCGCCGGCGCCGGCCAGGACTTCCGCGCCGTCACCTTCGCCTGCGACCCGCTGGAAGCGGCCGACGCGGTCGGGCTGCCGCCCGAAGTGCAGGAAGCGCTGCAAGTCGGGCCCGGCGACGGCGCGATCTGCGTCCGAATCTAAACCACGGGAATCCTATGCTAGTTGTACGCGCCATCAACGCCTCCGACCTGGACGCCCTGTATGGCCTGGCGAGCCAGGTCGGCACCGGCATGACCACGCTGAAGCCGGACATGAAGATGCTCGGCGACCGCTTGGAGATCGCCTGCGCCTCGTTCGCCGAAACCATTCCGCCCGCCGAGCGCGACTACATATTCGTGATGGACGACACGGCCAGCGGCCGCCTGGCCGGCGTCTGCGCCATCAAGGGCGCGGTCGGCCTGCAGGAGCCGTTCTATAACTACCGCATCGGCACCCTGGTGCATTCCAGCCGCGAGCTGGATGTCTTCACGCGCATGGAAACGCTGTACCTGTCGAACGACCTGACCGGCAGCACCGAACTGTGCTCGCTGTTCCTGCACCCCGACTACCGGCACGGCAACAACGGCAAGCTGCTGTCGAAAAGCCGCTTCCTGTTCATCGCCCAGTTCCCCCACCTGTTCACCGAAAAGCTGATCGCCGAAATGCGCGGCTACCAGGCGCCGGACGGCAGCTCGCCGTTCTACGAGGGCCTGGGCCGGCACTTCTTCAAGATGGATTTCCACCACGTCGACGACCTCACCAGTCTGGGCAAGAAATCCTTCATCGCCGAGCTGATGCCGCGCCAGCCGATGTACGTCGCCTATCTGCCGGACGACGCCCGGGAAGTGATCGGCAAGGTCCACCTCAGCACCGCGCCGGCGCGCCGCCTGCTGGAGCAGGAAGGCATGCACTTCGAAGGCTATATCGACATCTTCGACGCCGGACCGGTGCTGCAGGCGCGCGTGTCGGAATTGCGCGCGATGCGCGACAGCGAGCTGGCCGGCGTCGCCGCGGCGCCCTTGCCGCAAGCCGGCGCGCCCGAGGAAGCCGAGCCTTTCCTGGTCTCCAACACGGTGCTGCCGGATTTCCGCATGCTGGTGGCGCCGGCCGGACCGGTCGGCGGCAAAATGGCCTTGTCCGCCCTGGACCAGCAATTGCTGCGCGTGGCCCCCGGCGACGCGGTGCGCACGCTCCCACTCAACCTGAGGAAGAATCCCCATGTCTGATTCATTGAATACCTTCTCCAATTTCATCGGCGGCGCATGGCTGGCCGGCGGCGGCGCCGAGCTGCTCACCATTGATCCGGCCAGCGGCCGCCAGACCTGGGCCAGCCGGGAATCGACCGGCGCCGACGTCGACGCGGCCTGCCGGGCGGCGCGCGCCAGCTTCGAGGCCTGGGCCCTGGCGCCGCTGGAACAGCGCATCGCCGTCGTCACGCGCTTCCGCGACCTGCTGAAGGAAAATGCCGAGGAGCTGGCGCTGCTGATCTCCGAGGAAGTCGGCAAGCCGCTGTGGGAATCGCGCACCGAAGTGACGA
>DASYLQ010000088.1:0-5670 GCA_036009485.1 Janthinobacterium sp. | reverse complement strand
TGCCTGCTGCCGGACTGGGAGACCCTGCCCTATGACCAGTTCTCACCGCACCAGGACCTGGTCTCGGGGCGCCTGGCCACCCTGCACGAGATCCAGACCGGCCAGTGCGACGTGCTGGTGGTCCCGGCCACCACGGCCCTGGTGCGCCTGGCGCCGCCGTCCTTCCTGGCCGCCTACACCTTCTTTTTCAAGCAGGGCGAGACGCTCGACGAAGCGCGCCTGAAAACGCAACTGACCCTGGCCGGCTATACCCACGTGTCGCAGGTGATGTCGCCCGGCGAATACTCGGTGCGCGGCGGCTTGATCGACCTGTTCCCGATGGGTTCCGCCCTGCCCTACCGCCTCGACCTGTTCGGCGACACCATCGAAACCATCCGCACCTTCGACGCCGACACCCAGCGCTCGCTGTACCCGGTGCGCGAAGTGCGCCTGCTGCCGGGCCGCGAATTCCCGATGGACGAGGCGGCCCGCACCACCTTCCGCGGCCGCTGGCGCGAACAGTTCGAGGGCGATCCCTCGCGCTCCGTGGTGTACAAGGACATCAGCAGCGGCATCGCCTCGGCCGGCATCGAGTATTACCTGCCGCTGTTCTTCGAGCAGACCGCGACGCTGTTCGACTACCTGCCGCAGGACGCCACGCTGGCCCTGGTGGGCGACATCGACCACGCCATCAAGCGCTTCTGGACCGATACGCAGTCGCGCTACCGCTTCCTGAAGGCCGACCGCGAACGGCCCATCCTGGCGCCGGAAGCGCTCTTTCTCAGCGACGAAAACTTTTTCGCGCTGGCCAAGCCCTTCGGCCGCTGGGCCATTTCCAGGGACGCCGGCGGCACCGCCTCCGAACTGTCGGCGGCGGTGCCGAACATCGCCGTCAACCGCCGCGCCGACGACCCGCTGGCGAATCTGCGCGCCTACCTGCTGCAGGCGGGCCGGCGCGTGATGATTTGCGCCGAATCGAACGGCCGCCGCGAAACGCTGCAGCAGTATTTCACCGAATACGGCCTGGCGCTGGCGCCGGTCGAAGGCTTCCAGGGTTTCCGCGATGCCGACGCCGGGCTGGCGCTGGGCGTGGCGCCGCTGCATGCCGGCTTCGAACTGTTCACGGCGAATGAAAATTTAATCTTCATCACCGAAACCGAGCTGTATGCCGGTTCCGGCCGCCGCGCCGGCAAAAAGAAGCAGGAAGGCGCGACCCAGGTCGAGTCCATGGTGCGCGACCTGTCGGAGCTGAAGATCGGCGACCCGGTGGTCCACGTCAACCACGGCATCGGACGCTACCAGGGCCTGGCCAGCATGGACCTGGGCGAAGGCGAGACCGAGTTCCTGCACCTGGAATACGCCAAGGACACCAAGCTGTACGTGCCGGTGTCGCAACTGCACGTGATTTCGCGCTACTCGGGCGCCTCGCCGGAAGACGCTCCGCTGCACGCGCTCGGCTCCGGCCAGTGGGAAAAAGCCAAGAAGCGCGCCGCCGAGCAGGTGCGCGACACCGCCGCCGAACTGCTCAACCTGTATGCCCGGCGCGCGCTGCGCCAGGGCCACGCCTTTGAATATTCGGCGCACGACTACGAGCGCTTCGCCGACAGCTTCGGCTTCGAGGAGACGCCCGACCAGCAAGAGGCCATCAACAACGTCATCAAGGACATGAGCTCGGGCAAGCCGATGGACCGCCTGGTGTGCGGCGACGTCGGCTTCGGCAAGACCGAGGTCGCGCTGCGCGCCGCCTTCATCGCCGTCATGGGCGGCAAGCAGGTGGCGATCCTGGCGCCGACCACGCTGTTGGCCGAGCAGCATGCGCAAACCTTCGCCGACCGCTTCGCCGACTGGCCGGTACGCATCGCCGAGCTGTCGCGCTTCCGCAGCGGCAAGGAGATCACGCAGGCGATCAAGGGCATGGCCGACGGCACGCTGGACATCGTCATCGGCACCCACAAGCTGCTGTCGGAAGACGTCAAGTTCACCCGCCTCGGCCTCGTCATCATCGACGAGGAACACCGTTTCGGCGTGCGCCAGAAGGAAGCCCTGAAGGCGCTGCGCGCCGAGGTCGACGTGCTGACGCTGACGGCGACGCCGATCCCGCGCACCCTGGGCATGGCGCTGGAAGGCTTGCGCGATTTTTCCATCATCGCCACCGCGCCGCAAAAGCGCCTGGCGATCAAGACCTTCGTGCGCAGCGAGGGCGAGGCCATCATCCGCGAAGCCTGCCTGCGCGAACTGAAGCGCGGCGGCCAGGTCTACTTCCTGCACAACGAGGTCGAGACCATCCAGAACCGCCTGGCGATGCTGAGCGAATTGCTGCCCGAGGCGCGCATCGCCGTGGCGCACGGCCAGATGCACGAGCGCGACCTGGAAAAAGTCATGCGCGATTTCGTCGCCCAGCGCTTCAACATCCTGCTCTGCACCACCATCATCGAGACCGGCATCGACGTGCCGACCGCGAACACCATCATCATGCACCGCGCCGACAAGTTCGGTCTGGCCCAGTTGCACCAGTTGCGCGGCCGCGTAGGCCGTTCCCACCACCAGGCCTACGCCTACCTGCTGGTGCACGACGTCTCCGGCATGGGCAAGCTGGCGCAGCGCCGCCTCGACGCCATCCAGCAGATGGAAGAGCTGGGCAGCGGCTTTTACCTGGCGATGCACGACCTGGAAATCCGCGGCGCCGGCGAGGTGCTGGGCGACAGCCAGTCCGGCGAGATGACCGAGATCGGCTTCCAGCTGTATTCCGACATGCTCAACGAAGCCGTGCGCGCGCTCAAGAACGGCAAGGAGCCGGACCTGGCGGCGCCGCTGTCGACCACCACCGAAATCAACCTGCACGTGCCGGCGCTGCTGCCGGCCGACTTCTGCGGCGACGTCCACGAGCGCCTGTCGATCTACAAGCGCCTGGCCAATTGCGCCGAGCAGGGCAAGATCGACGACATGCAGGAAGAGTTGATCGACCGCTTCGGCAAGCTGCCCGACCCGGTCAGGGCGCTGGTCGAGACGCACCGCCTGCGCATCGCCGCGAAGACGGTCGGCATCGTCAAGATCGACGCCCACGGCGAGGCGGCGACGCTGCAATTCATGGCGAAGCCGCCGATCGACCCGATGCGCATCATCGAGCTGATGCAAAAGAACCGGCAAATCAAGCTGAATGGCCAGGACAAGCTGAAGATCACCGCCAGCATGCCGGATCTGGCGGCGCGCGTAACGCAAATTAAAACCGCAATCAAACAGTTGGTGGCGTAATGCAAAACAAACATGACATGACGATGAACCTGGTCTTGCAGGGCCAGCCCGGCTGCGCCGCGCGCCTGAAGCGCATCGCCGCGCTGACCGGGCCGGGCCGCATCACCGAGCTCGGCGAAAACGCGCTGCGTTGCGAAGGCATCAGTTATTCGCCGGCGCTGCGCCAGACCATGGAAGTGGCGGCCCATGCCGCCCAGCTCGACGCCACCTATATGATGGGGGTGCGCGAACTGGCCGAGTTCAAGCTGGTGGCGATGGACATGGATTCGACGCTGATCACCATCGAGTGCATCGACGAAATCGCCGACATGCATGGCCTCAAGCGGCAGGTGGCCGAGATCACCGAGGCGGCCATGCGCGGCGAACTCGATTTCGCCGAGAGCCTGGTGCGCCGCGTCGCGCTGCTGAAGGGGCTGGACGCGGCGGCGCTGCAGCGCGTCTACGACGAGCGCCTGCAATTGTCGATGGGGGCGCAAGCCATGCTGGCCGGGTTCAAGGCGGCCGGCCTGAAGACGCTGCTGGTGTCGGGCGGCTTCACCTTTTTCACGCAGCGGCTGCAGAAGCGCCTGGGCCTGGATTTCGCCCACGCCAACGAGCTCGAAATCGTCGGCGGCAAGCTGACCGGGGGCCTGGTCGGCGGCATCGTCGACGCCGATGAAAAGAAAGAAACGGTGCGCCGCATCTGCGCCGGGCTGGGCATCAGGACCAAGCAGGCGATCGTCATCGGCGACGGCGCCAACGACTTGAAGATGATGGGCGTGGCCGGCTTGTCGGTGGCTTTCCGGGCCAAGCCGGTGGTGCGCGAACAGGCCGACGTGGCGCTCAATTTCGTTGGGCTGGATGGGGTGCTGACCCTGTTTGCCTGAGTTTTTGTTAGACGCCATCAGGCAACAACATCGCCGCCGGCGCGTCCGAGGCCAGGCTGTTGTTTCGCAACATCAAAGCGCCGGACTTCAGGCGGCGCTCAATACCGCCGCCGGCTTGCCGGCGGCCGGCGCCAACTGGCTCTCCAGCATGCGCTGCAATTGCTCGGCGGGGATGGGTGGGCTGAACAGGTAACCCTGCATTTCGTCGCAGCCGTTATCGCGCAGGAAGCTGCGCTGCTGCTCGGTTTCCACGCCTTCGGCGATAACGCGCATATGCAACTGGTGCGCCAGCGCGATGATGGCGGTGGCGATAGCCTGGTCGTCGGCGCTGTTGGCGAGGTCGCGGATGAAAGATTTATCGATTTTCAAGGTTCCAATGGGAAAGGACTTCAGCGCCGACAGGCTCGAATAACCGGTGCCGAAATCGTCGATCGACAATGACACGCCCATCGTTTTCAGCTCGCGCATCTTGTCGACGGAGCGCTGCAGGTCGCGCATGATCAAGCCCTCCGTCACTTCGAGTTCCAGCCAGTGCGCCGCCAGCCCGCTGTCGGACAGCGCCCGCGCCACGCGCTCCACCAGTCGGGCATCCTCGAACTGGCGCGGCGACACGTTCACCGCCATGCGCAGCGGCGCCAGGCCGGCGCGCTGCCAGGCCAGGTTTTGCCGGCACGCCGTCTGCAGCACCCATTCGCCCAGCGCGACGATCATGCCGCTCTCCTCGGCCAGCGGGATGAAGCGGTCCGGCCCCACCACGCCGTGCTGCGGATGCTGCCAGCGCACCAGGGCCTCGACGCCGAAGATGCGGCCGCTGCGCAAGTCCACCTTGGGCTGGTACAGCAGGCGGAACTGGCCTTCGTCGACGGCGTTGCGCAAGCCTTCCAGCAGCAACAGCTTTTCCTCGATGCTGGCGTTCATTTCCTCGGCATAGAACTGGCAATTGTTCTTGCCCATCTCCTTGGCGCGGTACATGGCGGCGTCGGCGTTCTTCAGCAGCGTGTCGGCGTCGGCGCCGTCGTGCGGATACATCGCCATGCCGATGCTGCAGCCGACCTGCACCTCTTTCCCGCCCAGCACGATGGGCTGGTTCACCGCTTCGCGGATGCGTTCGAGGATCGCCGCGCCGGCGCCGCCGTCTTCCGCCACATCCGGCAGCACCAGCACGAATTCGTCGCCGCCGAAGCGCCCCACGGTGTCGGCCGCGCGCAGGCAATCGACCATGCGCCCCGCCACCACGGTCAGCAATTGGTCGCCGGCGGTGTGGCCCAGGCCGTCGTTGACCAGCTTGAAACCGTCCAGGTCGACGAAGGCTACCATGATCGCGCCGTGGCGGCGCCGGGCCTGGACGATGGCCTGGGCCAGGCGGTCGTCGATCAGGCTGCGGTTAGGCAAACCGGTCAGCGTGTCGTGGCGCGCCATGTGCAGCATGCGTTCCTCGACCTGTTTGCGCTCGCTGATGTCGCGCACGATGGCGACGACGCCGCCCTCCACCCCCACCACTTGCTGGTGCAACCAGCGCGGGCCGATCTGCGGCATGCTGTTTTCCCATTCCTCCTCATGCACGCCTCCGTTG
>DASYLQ010000087.1:0-6376 GCA_036009485.1 Janthinobacterium sp. | reverse complement strand
TCTCCCCGCAGACCTCCCGATGGCCGTCAAAGCGCCCGCTTCAAAGCCGCAAGAGTCACAAGAAGTCCAGGTTCTCACGTTTCCGAACAGCCCGTATCGGCTGCACCAGACGTTCGCGCCAGCCGGTGACCAGCCCGACGCGATCGAGAAGCTCGCCGAAGGGATCCAGGATGGGCTCGCGTTCCAGACCCTGCTCGGCGTGACCGGCTCCGGCAAGACGTACACGATGGCCAACGTCATCGCGCGCATGGGCCGTCCGGCCATCGTCTTCGCGCCCAACAAGACCCTGGCGGCGCAGCTGTACAGCGAATTCCGCGAATTCTTTCCGCATAACGCGGTCGAGTATTTCGTCAGTTATTACGACTACTACCAGCCGGAAGCCTATGTGCCGCAGCGCGACCTGTTCATCGAAAAGGATTCGTCGATCAACGAGCATATCGAGCAGATGCGCCTGTCCTGCACCAAGTCGCTGATGGAGCGGCGCGACGTCGTCATCGTCGCCACCGTCTCGGCCATCTACGGTATCGGCAATCCGAACGAATACCACCAGATGATCCTGACGCTGCGCGCCAGGGACCGCGTCAGCCAGCGCGACGTGATCGCCCGCCTGATCCAGATGCAGTACACGCGCAACGAGGTCGATTTCGGCCGCGGCACCTTCCGCGTGCGCGGCGACACCATCGACATCTTCCCGGCCGAGCATGCCGAACTGGCGGTGCGCCTGGAGATGTTCGACGACGAACTCGAATCGATCCAGCTGTTCGACCCGCTGACCGGGCGCGTGCGCCAGAAGATCCCGCGCTTCACCGTGTATCCCGGCTCGCATTACGTGACGCCGCGTTCAACGGTGTTGCGCGCCATCGAGACCATCAAGGACGAGCTGCGCGAACGGCTCGAGTTCTTCCGCAAGGAAAACAAGCTGATCGAAGAGCAGCGCCTCGAGCAGCGCACCCGCTTCGACCTCGAGATGATGGCCGAGATCGGCTTCACCAAGGGCATCGAAAACTACTCGCGCCACCTGAGCGGCGCCCTGCCCGGCGAACCGCCGCCGACCCTGGTCGACTACCTGCCGGCCGACGCCCTGATGTTCCTCGACGAGTCGCACGTGCTGGTGGGCCAGCTCAGCGCCATGTACAACGGCGACCGCTCGCGCAAGACCAACCTGGTCGACTACGGCTTCCGCCTGCCGTCGGCGCTGGACAACCGTCCGCTCAAGTTCGAGGAATTCCAGGCCAAGATGCGCCAGACGGTGTTCGTCTCGGCCACCCCGGCCGAGTATGAAAACCAGCACGCCGACCAGGTGGTCGAGCAGGTGGTGCGACCGACCGGCCTGGTCGACCCGCAAATCATCGTGCGCCCGGCCAGCACCCAGGTCGACGACCTGATGTCGGAAATCCAGGACCGCATCAGGAAGGACGAGCGCGTGCTGGTGACGACGCTGACCAAGCGCATGTCGGAGCAGTTGACCGAATACCTGAGCGACCATGGCATCAAGGTGCGCTACCTGCACAGCGATATCGAGACGGTGGAACGGGTCGAGATCTTGCGCGACCTGCGCCTGGGCACCTTCGACGTGCTGGTCGGGATCAACCTGCTGCGCGAGGGCCTGGACTTGCCGGAAGTGTCGCTGGTGGCGATCCTGGACGCCGACAAGGAAGGCTTCCTGCGTTCCGAGCGCAGCCTGATCCAGACCATCGGCCGCGCCGCGCGCAACCTGAACGGCGTGGCCATCCTGTACGGCGACCGCATCACCGATTCGATGCGCCGCGCCATCGACGAAACCGAACGCCGGCGCGCCAAGCAGATCGCCTTCAACACGGCCAACAACATCACGCCGATCGGCATCAAGAAGAGCATCCGCGAATTGATCGACGGCGTCTACAGCCCGCAGGAAGCGCGCGAAACCCTGCAGGCGGCGCAGGAACAGCTCAAGTACGAATCGATGAGCGAGAAGCAAGTCAGCAAGGAAATCAAGCGCCTGGAAAAGCTGATGGTCGACCACGCCAAAAACCTGGAATTCGAAAAAGCCGCCCAGGTGCGCGACCAGTTGCATGTGCTCAAGCAGCAACTGTTCGGTGCGCCGGGGTCGGACAATGTCGTCTCGCTATTGGGGAAATAAAGCAGGCGGAAAGCATCCGCCCGCCGCCGCCATCGCCGTCAGGATCAAGCCCGTCAGGCGAAGGCCGTCATCGCTGGCGGGCCCGGGGTGAAATTTCCTGCCCGGACGCCGCGGCTTATTTGCCGGTCGCTTCGCCTTTTTTTATCCACGCCGCCAGCTGGTGCGGACGCAGGCCGTCGTAATCCTCGAACGGCTGGTGGATCCACGGATTGTGCGGCAGTTCTTCCATGTGGTAGTCGGGCCGGAAGGCCGAGCTGCCCTTGGTCCAGATCACCGCCGACTTCACCTCGGTGACGCCGTCGAAGTTCTCCTTCAAGTGCTTCATCACCTTGGTCAGCGTGACGCCGGAATCGGCCAGGTCGTCCACCAGCAGGATCTTGCCGGACAGCGGCCCCTTGGTCATCGTCATGTACTTGGCGATATCCAGGTCGCCGCGCACGGTGCCTGCTTCCTCGCGGTAGGAACTGGTCGACAGGATCGCCAGCGGCACGTCGAAAATGCGCGAGAATACGTCGCCCGGACGCACGCCGCCGCGCGCCAGGCACAGCACCTGGTCGAACTTCCAGCCCGATTCATGCACTTTCAGGGCCAGGCGCTCGATCAGCCGATGGTATTCATCCCAGGACACCCACAGGTGCTTCTCATTCGATGCAGGGGTAGTCATGATGCTTCCTTCGCGCTCCGTTTACTCGAATGGATGGCGCAGGACGATGGTCTCTTCGCGGTCCGGGCCGGTCGATACCATGTCGATCGGCACGCCGACCAGGTCTTCGATGCGCTTGATGTAGGCGCGCGCATTGGCCGGCAGCGCGGCCAGCGATTTCGCGCCGACGGTGCTTTCCTTCCAGCCCGGCATGGTCTCGTACACGGGCACGCAGCGGCAGGCGTCTTCGGCGCCGGACGGGAAGATGTCGATGGTGCGGCCGTCCAGCACATAGCCGGTGCACAGCTGCAGCGATTCGACGCCGTCCAGCACGTCCAGCTTGGTCAGGCACATGCCGGTGATGCCGTTGATCTGCACCGAGCGGCGCAGCAGCGCGGCGTCGAACCAGCCGCAGCGGCGCGCCCGGCCGGTGACGGTGCCGAATTCATGGCCGACCGACGAGAGGTGGTGGCCGACGCCGGAATCGGTCGGCAGCTCGGACGGGAACGGGCCGAAGCCGACGCGCGTCGTGTACGCCTTGGTGATGCCGAGGATGTAGTGCAGCATGTTCGGGCCGACGCCGGAACCGGCGGAGGCGTTGCCGGCCACGCAGTTGGACGAGGTCACGTAGGGATAAGTGCCGTGATCGACGTCGAGCAGCGTGCCCTGGGCGCCTTCGAACAGCAGGTTGGCGCCGGCCTTGTGCGCGGCGTACAGCGCGCTCGAGACGTCGGCCACCATCGGGCGCAGGCGCGGCACGTAGGCCAGCGCGTCGTCCAGCGTCTTCTGGTACTCGACCTTGGGCGCCTTCAGATAGTGCTCGAGCACGAAGTTATGGTAGTCGAGGTTTTCGGCCAGCTTTTCGGCGAAGCGCTTTTCGTTGAGCAGGTCGGCGACGCGGATGGCGCGGCGCGCCACCTTGTCTTCATAGGCCGGGCCGATGCCCTTGCCGGTGGTGCCGATCTTGGCGTCGCCGCGGGCGACTTCGCGCGCCGCGTCCAGCGCCGTGTGGTAAGGCAGGATCACCGGCGAAGCTTCCGACACTTTCAGGCGCGAGGCGACTTCGATGCCGACCGCTTCCAGCTTGTCGATCTCGCGCAGCACGTCCGGTACCGAGACCACCACGCCGTTGCCGATGTAGCAGGCGACGCCGGCGCGCATGATGCCCGAAGGGATCAGCTGCAGCGCCGTCTTGTGGCCTTCGATGACCAGCGTATGGCCGGCATTGTGGCCGCCCTGGAAACGCACCACACCCTGGGCGTGATCGGTCAGCCAATCGACGATCTTGCCCTTACCTTCGTCGCCCCACTGGGTGCCGACGACCACGACGTTTTTTGCCATAATTTTCTTTGACATACTCAACCTAAGGTTTTAAGAATCCAGCTACTACCATTATCGGCGAGCACCAGCGCGCGGTCGCACTCGAACTCGTCTTGCTCATTGCTGTGACCCGGCATGCTCTGGATCACCACCTCGCCGGCCTTGCGCAGCTCGGCGATTTTTTCCTTCAGTTCCGGCGCATTGCCCCAGGGCGCGCGGATCGAATGCTTGCGCTCCGCGCTGGGCAGCAGGCGCGCCAGCTCGCGCAGGTCGAGCGAAAAGCCGGTGGCGGGACGGGCCCGGCCGAACGCTTCGCCGACGTGATCGTAACGGCCGCCGCGCGCCACCGCGTTCGGCAGGCCCGGCACGTACAGGGCGAACATCGCCCCGCTTTCATATTGGTAGCCGCGCAAGTCGGCCAGGTCGATGGCCACCTCGGCGCGGCCGAGCGCCGAGCCGGCCAGCGCCGCCAGTTCGGCCAGCGCCCGGGTCACGCCCGGCAGCGCCGGCAGCACTTCGCGGGCGCGCTTGAGCACCTCGACGTCGCCGTACAAGGCGGGCAAGGCCAGCAAGGCCTCGCGCGTGACTTCGGCGTAGGCCGCCGTCAATTCCTTCAAGCCCGGCGTGTCCTTGGCGCGCAGCAGCGCGTACAAGGCGGCCTCGTCGCGGCGCGCGGCGGCGTCGTCCGTAATGATAGCGCGCAACAGGCCGGCATGCGACAAATCCAGGCGCACCTCGGCGAAACCGGCCAGCGCCAGCGAGGCCAGGGCCAGTTCCTGGATCTCGGCGTCCGCCTCCAGGCCGGCGTGGCCATACATCTCGGCGCCGATCTGCAGCGGTTCGCGGGTGGCGTGCAGGCCGGACGGACGGGTATGCAGCACGCTGCCGGCGTAGCACAGGCGCGTCACCGAGGCGCGGTTCAGCAGGTGGGCGTCGATGCGCGCGACCTGGGTCGTCATGTCGGCGCGCAGGCCGAGCAGGCGGCCGGAAATCTGGTCGACCAGCTTGAAGGTGCGCAGGTCGGTATCCTTGCCGGCCCCGGTCAGCAGCGACTCCAGGTATTCCAGCATGGGCGGCATCACCAGTTCGTAGCCGTAGAGGCGGAAGTTATCCAGCATCAGGCGGCGCAACTCTTCGATCTTGCGCGCTTCCGACGGCAGCACATCGGCGATATTTTCGGGCAAAAGCCAATTCGGCATGGGGAAACGTGCAAGGGAAGAAGGTTGAAAAAACATCGCCGGGCAGCCGCGTTCGCGCCCGGCAGAAAGCCGAACCTGATATTTTACGCGAAAACAAGACGAGCGAGGAATACTGATGCCCTGGCTGGCCAAATCGGCATGCCGCCGGGACGGAAAACGTTGTTTTTGGCGGCGAGGAAGCGGACGAAAAAACGGGACCGGTTTCTTGCGAAACCGGTCCCGCTGGCGTTCCTGGCTGCTTACTTCTTCGCCGGGGCGGACGGAGCGGCGACGCCGGAACCCTTGAAGTATTTGAAGAAATCCGAATTCGAGTCGATCACCATCACGTCGCTGTGGTTCTTGAAGGTGGCGCGGTAGGCTTCCAGGCTGCGGTAGAACTTGTAGAACTCTGGATTGCGGCCGAAAGCCTGGGCGTAGATCTGCGAAGCCTTGGCGTCGCCCTCGCCGCGCACCTTCTCGGCCTGGCCATACGCCTCGGCCAGAATCACGGTGCGCTGCTTGTCGGCGTCGGCGCGGATCTTTTCCGATTCGGCCAGGCCGGTCGAGCGCAGCTCGTTGGCCACGCGCGCGCGTTCGGCCTTCATGCGGTCGTACACCGAGTTGTTGATCTGCTCGACGTAGTCGACCCGCTTCAGGCGCACGTCGATGATCTCGACGCCGATCTGTTTCGCTTCGGTGACGACCTTGTCGCGGATCGCTTCCATCACCTTGCCGCGCTGGCCGGAGATCACTTCGCGCACGGTGCGCTTGGTGATCTCGTCGTTCAGCGCCGCCTTGACGATCTGCGACATGCGGTCGCGCGCGCCGTTCTCGTCGCCGCCGAAGCTGACGAAATACAGGCGCGGCTCGACGATATGCCATTTCACGTAGGCGTCGACCAGAATGTTCATCTTCTCGGCCGTGATGAAACGGTCCGACTCGGACGATTCGATGGTCAGGATGCGCTTGTCCAGGTACAGCACGTTCTGGAAAGGCGGCGGCAGCTTGAAGTGCAGGCCAGGCTGGCTGATGACTTCCTTGACTTCGCCCAGGGCGAAGACGATGGCGTATTTACGCTGGTCGACCACGAAGATGGTCGAGGACAGCAAGAGGATC
>DASYLQ010000086.1:0-4023 GCA_036009485.1 Janthinobacterium sp. | reverse complement strand
TCCGCAGGACGGCAGCTTCCGCGTCGAGTCGGGCGGGCGCGAGATCGACTTGCGGGTGTCGATCATGCCCAGCATTCACGGCGAAGACGCGGTCATCCGTATCCTCGACAAGCGCGCCATGATCGAAGCCTACGGCGCGCTCACGCTCGAAGCATTGGGCTTCGACGCGCCCTCGCTGGTGTCGCTGCGCATGCTGGCGCAGGAAGCCTACGGCATGCTGCTGGTGACCGGGCCTACCGGTTCCGGCAAGACCACCACGCTGTACGCGGCGCTGACCGAGATCCACAACGGCCGCGAAAAGATCATCACCATCGAAGACCCGGTCGAGTATCAGTTGCCGGGCATTCTGCAGATTCCCGTCAATGAAAAGAAGGGGCTGACCTTCGCCAAGGGCTTGCGCTCCATCCTGCGGCACGACCCGGACAAGATCATGGTCGGCGAGATCCGCGACCGCGAAACGGCGGAGATCGCGGTGCAGTCGGCGCTGACGGGCCACCTGGTGCTGACCACCGTCCATGCCAACAACGTCTTCGACGTCTTCGGCCGCTTCACCCACATGGGCATCGATCCCTACGCCTTCGTTTCGGCGCTGAACGGCATCTGGGCGCAGCGCCTGGTGCGCATCAACTGCCCGCACTGCGCCGCCGACTACACACCGGACCAGGCCGAACTGGCCGGCGTCGGCCTGAACCGGGCCGACGCCGGCGATTATCGCTTCATGCAGGGCAAGGGTTGCGGCGATTGCCGCGGCACCGGCTACAAGGGGCGCCGCTCGATCGCCGAGATCCTCACCCTGAACGACGAGATCCGCGAGCTGATCGTCGACAAGCGGCCGATCCGCCAGATCAAGCAGGCGGCCTACGACAACGGCACGCGCAGCCTGCGCATGGCGGCGCTGGAATTGGTCAAGCGCGGCGGCACCACGCTGGCCGAAATCAAGCGGGTGACCCTGCATGCGTAGATATCCGGGACAAGCGCTGCGCGTCGGCGTCGCGCCCGGCGCCGTCAGCCTCTTGCTCAGCAGCCGCTGGCGCGGCGACAAGCTGGCCTTGCTGGCCGAGCAGGCCGTCGAGGCCGGCGGCGGGGATTTCAATGCGCTGGGCCTGGCGCTCAATCAGGTATTCCAAGGCGGTGCTTATGCCGGCTGGCCGGTCAGCTTCGTGCTGGCCGACGAGTTGACGCGCCTGTGGCCGGTCACGCCGCCGCAGGGCGTGACCGGCCTGGCCGACCTGGAAGGCGCGGCGGCGCTGCGTTTCCAGTTGCTGTACGGCGAGGCGCCGGGCGCCTGGAAGATGCTGGCCGACTGGGATAGCCGGGCGCCGTTCTTCGCCGCCGCCGTGCCCCTGCGCCTGCTGGCGGCGCTGGAACAGGTCGCCGCCGCCAACAAGCTGGCCATCGTCGAAACCGTGCCGCATTTCGTCAACGCCTGGAACCGCTGGCGGGGCGCGTTGACATCCCGGTCCTGGTTTGGCCTGGTGCACGACAATCTGCTGACCCTGGGCGCGCTCCAGGGCAAGCACCTGTGCGCGGTGCGCGTGCTGCCGCTGCCGCACGGCGCCGGACACCATTGGCTAGGCCAGGCGCTGGCGCGCGAGGCGCTGCTGCTGGACCTGGCGCCGCCGGCCCGGCTGCAATTGTGCGGCCAGGTGCCGCAAGCCTGGGGCAAGCCGGCGCTGGCGGGGGAGGCCGCGGCCGATCCGTCTCGTCCGCAGCTTCAGGTCAGCGTGCTCGATGCGTCGCAGCGCGCGGCGCTGGCCGGCCTGTCGGCGGCCGCCGCGCTGGCCTTGAGCGGGAGCGCGGCATGAGGCGCATGCGCATCGATTTCGCCCCGCGCGGCCTGCGCCGCACGCTGTTCCACCTGGCGCCGCTGACCTGGGCCGGCCTGCTCCTGGGCCTGGCCCTGTGCGTCGCCGCGCTGGCCGTCGGCTACCGCCTGCTGCAGCAGCAGCGCATCCGCGAAGCGCAGCTGCGGCGCGCGCGGGAGCACCGGGCGGTGCTGGCGAAACCGGCGCAGCCGGTGCTGAAAATCGTCATCGCGCCGGAACAGGCCGCGGCCGTCAACGCCGCCATCCTGAAACTGAATCTGCCGTGGCGCGACCTGCAGGATGCGCTGGCGGCGGCGACGCCGGCCACGGTGGCGCTGCTGTCGCTCGAGCCGGACGAGAAAAAACACCTGTTGAAAGTGAGCGCGGAGACGCGCAACAGCGATGACATGATTGCCTATATCGAAGCGCTGAAGGAGCAGGAATTCTTCAGCGGCGTGCTGCTGACCAAGCATGAAATCAGCGACCAGGATCCGAACCGGCCGATCCGCTTCCAGCTCGAAGCTTCCTGGGCGGCCGAATGAACGAAGCGAATCTCGCCGCCGGGCTGCTGCGCGCGCGCCTGCTGCTGCTGCGCAGCGGGCCGGCCGCCTGCGCCGCCGTGGTCCTGTGCCTGC
Organism: Janthinobacterium sp.; assembly: GCA_036009485.1. Lineage (GTDB taxonomy): Bacteria > Pseudomonadota > Gammaproteobacteria > Burkholderiales > Burkholderiaceae_D > Janthinobacterium. The sequence continues at coordinate 1,583 of DASYLQ010000086.1, read as the reverse complement.
TGGGCGCGGCCGCGCTGGCCTGGCTGCTGCCGCAACTGCGCGTCCAGGCGCAGCTGGCGGCCCGGCCCATCGCCGCGCCGCCGGCGCTGGCTGCAACGGCGCCCAAGGCCGACGCCAACCAGAACCTGGCGCTGTTCTACGCCACCCTGGGCGAGCGCCGTTATGCCGAGCAGCAGGTCAAGACCCTGTTCGCGCTGGCCGCCAAGACCGGCTTGAGCCTGAAATCGGGCGAGTATAAATCCAGCTACGACAAGGCGAGCCGGGTCAGCAGCTACCAGGTGGTGTTGCCGGTCAAGGGGACTTACCAGGCGATCTGGCAATTCAGCCTGCAGGCGCTCAGCGCGATCCCCTTCGCTGCGCTGGACGACATCAGCTTCAAGCGCGAGACCATCGCCGACAACCTGCCGGAGGCGCGCCTGAGCATGACGTTTTACCTGAAAGATGCCGGGGTGGCGCCGTGAAGCCGCGCCAGCTGTTGATGGGCGCCGCGCTGATGAGCGCCGCCGGCCTGGCTTTTTTCGGCGACAAGACGCCGTCGTCGGATCTCGCCGAACCGGCCGAGCGGCATGGCGCCGCCGCGGCCAGTCCGGCGCGCAACGCCGCAGCTTCCGCAGCCGCCGACTCGGCCTCGGCCTCGGCCGGCGCCGCCGAGCCGGCCATCCTGGCGCTGCATGCGCGCGCCGACCTGATCGGCGAGGCGGGCGAGGCCACCTTCGACGGCAAGGATGGCCTGTTCCTGAGCCAGAACTGGATGCCGCCGCCGCCCGTGGTGAAGCCCGGCCCGCCGCCGCCGCCGCCGGCGCCGGTCGCGCCGCCGCTGCCGTTCACCTACCTCGGCAAGGCCGCCAGCGACGGCAGCTGGGAAGTGTACCTGGTGCGGGCGAACAAGACCTATGTGGTGCGCCAGCAGACCCTGATCGACGGCATCTACCGCATCGAAACGATCGCGCCGCCGAATATGACTATTACCTATCTGCCTTTGAACCAGGTTCAACAGCTCAACATTGGAGTCCTCGACTGATGTCAAGTCATCCGCCTCTGTGCCCGCCCCTGGCCGGCCTTGATTGCGCGTCCGCTGCTGCTGCGCCGGCGCGCATGCGCACGATGCTCTCCGCGCTGGCCCTGTCCGCGCTGGCCCTGTCCGTGCTGGCGCTGAGCGGCTGCGCGGCGCAGATGGCTTACCGCGACGGCAACGAGCTGGCCGCCAGGGACCAGCCCGAGGCCGCCCTGCAAAAATACCAGGAAGCGCTGGGCCGGGAACCGAACAATGCCGGCTACCGTTCGGCCTACCGCCTGACGCGCGAAAGATACACCTTGCAATTCCTGGCCGAGGGCGACCGCCTGGTCGCCGCTTTCAAGCCCGAGCAGGCTGCGCAGGCGTACCGGCGCGTGCTGGGCATCGACCCGCAAAACGAAAAGGCGCGCGAGGGCTTGCGCCTGATTGAAGCCAATGACAGGCTGGACAAGATGCTGGCCGAAGCCACCGGCGCGGTCGCCGCCAGGCAGACCGACCTGGCGCGGCAAAAGCTCAACGCCATCCTGGCCGAACGTCCCGGCAACGAGAGGGCGCGCGCGCTGCTGCG
>DASYLQ010000085.1:0-2614 GCA_036009485.1 Janthinobacterium sp. | reverse complement strand
GCCACAGCGTGCAAGTGCCGCTGTTTGTCAGCCAGGATGACGTGATTGAAATCGATACCCGTACCAATGAGTACAAGCGCGTGGTTCGCAACTAATTCAGCCGCAATCAAAAAAAGCGCTGCCGATATCGGCAGCGCTTTTTTTTTTGTCCGTCGTGACTATATATAAAAACATGCGCCAGCGCCGGCATGTCAAGTCATATTTGATGCTGACAGTTATCCACAAAACCTTGGACTTGAAGATTGGCCGATGACAGCTTAAAATCTACGCTGATATATTCGATATAAAATCATTCCTCGACAATTGGGCATCAATAAATAAATTCATTTTAGTTGTCAACTAGTATCAGTAATTCATGATTTGAAACTGAAAATCGTTCTTATATCTGATTATTAACAAATAATTTAATCACAACGAAGACGGGAAATACTATGCTGAATCGAACTACTATCCGTATGCGCCTCATTGTAACCATGACATTTTTAGGCGTCTTGATCGCGGCGATGGGCGCGATCAGCCTGTACGGCATGAATTCCGTCAACGTGGCGCTCAAGGATGTGTATTCGAATGAACTGAAGTCCTCAATCAGCATCGGTGCCAGCAAGAATTTCCTGAACCGTGCGCGCTTCGGCATCGACCGTGCTGTGCTGCATCCCGACGCGGAAGATTTGCCCAAGACCTTGGCGCGCGCCGATGGCTTCATCAAGGATTCCGACAAGGCGTGGCAAGACTATTTGTCGCTACCGCTGGGGCCGGGCGAAAAGGAGCTTGCGGACGATCTCAACGCCACTCGCGCCAGTTATATCAATGACGGCTTGCGCGCGCTGGTGACGGCGCTGCAGGAAAAAAATACGGACAAGGTCGAGAGCCTGGCCATGAAAAAGCTGATCACGCTGTTTATGGCGTTCGACGCCGCGTCGAACAAGCTGGAAGACTATCAGGTGGGCGAGGCGCGCAAGCAATATGAACAGAGCCAGTCCTTTTATTCCGGCTTCCAGAAAGGCTTTGCGGCGGCGCTGCTCGTTGCCGGCATATTGATCATCGGTTCCAGCATGCTGCTGCTGCGCGCCATCATGAACCCGCTCTCGCGGGCGCTGCGCCATTTCGACCAGATCGCCGCCGGCAACCTGGCCGAACCCGTGGACGTCAGCAGCCGCGATGAAATGGGCATGCTGATGAAAGGCTTGCACAAAATGCAGAAGCAATTGTCCGACACGGTGCGCAATGTCCGCAGCGGCAGCAGCTCGATCGCCATCGCCAGCAGCGAAATTTCGGAAGGCAACCTGGACTTGTCGCGCCGTACCGAACAGCAGGCGGCCAGCCTGGAGGAAACCGCTTCGTCCCTGGAAGAACTGACGTCGACCGTGCGCCAGAATGCGGACAATGCCCGCCAGGCCAATCAACTGGCGCTCGATGCCTCCGATGTCGCGACCAAGGGTGGCCAACTGGTGTCGCAGGTGGTCGACACCATGAGCACGATTAACGAATCGTCCAGGCGCATCGTCGACATTATTGCGGTGATCGACGGGATTGCCTTCCAGACCAATATCCTGGCGCTGAACGCCGCGGTGGAAGCGGCGCGCGCGGGCGAGCAGGGCCGCGGCTTCGCGGTGGTGGCGACGGAAGTGCGCAACCTGGCGCACCGCTCCTCGGCGGCGGCCAAGGAAATCAAGGAATTGATCACGGCGTCGGTACAGCAGGTCAACGCCGGCACCGAGCTGGTCGCCAAGGCCGGCGCGACGATGGACGAGATGGTCGCCAGCGTCGCGCGCGTCACCGGCATCATGGGCGACATCATGATGGCCGGCGAAGAGCAGAGCCAGGGCATCAACCAGATCAACCAGGCGATCTCGCAGATGGATGACGTCACCCAGCAGAACGCGGCGCTGGTGGAGCAGGCTGCGGCCGCGGCCGGTTCACTGCAAGAGCAGGCGGCGGCGCTGGAAGGCATGGTCAGCGTTTTCAAGCTGGAGCAGGAGGCGGCGCATTCCGGCCGCGGCCTGCGCCAGGGCGGCGCGGGCCGCGCGCTGGCGCTGCGCGCCTGATTTTTGCAGCAGTGGTCAGGCAAGACCAGAATTTTCTTAACGATGTGCGGGATGTGCGCTGACTGCCCGGCTGCTTTCATCCATCTACACTGGGATTCAACTCGACTTGCAGCCCAGGCTGAGACGCGTGGGGATGAATTTTTTCTATTATCAGGAGGAGGTCAAGATGGCGAATATACAAGCCGGTGCGGCTGGCGATACGGCCAGAGCGCGAATGAATCCACTAGACTGGGTTGCAATAATCCTGTTGATCGTGGGCGGAGTTAACTGGGCCCTGGTCGGCCTGTTCGGCTTCGACCTGGTGGCGGCGATTTTTGGTTCCATGAGTATGCTGTCGCGCATCGTTTATGTACTGGTGGGATTGGCTGCCTTGTACTCGATCTATTTTTGCATCAAGAAATTGCCGAGGACTGTACATCCCGCCTAGAACGCTGCCTGGCGGCTCGCATGCCGACATTCGTCCCGGCATCGTAGCCACTGGGATAGGCGCCCGATGAATGATCCGAGGCGCCGCCCGGAAGCCTGCCGCGCAGGAGACGCCCCGTGCGGCGGCGCCTCGCTTGCGGCAC
>DASYLQ010000084.1:0-3845 GCA_036009485.1 Janthinobacterium sp. | reverse complement strand
CAGGGGGAATCCACGGCGTGACAGATAGTATTATTCGACTCAAACTCAAGCGATACTTTCCATGGAAAAATTATTTTTTGCTAGTAGAAAGACTCTTTCTGCACTGTTGATCAGTACCGCCGCCGTATTGTTTGCGCCCGCGGTGCTGGGATTGGCGCCCGCCGCCCAGGCGGCCGCCGTCGCCGGCTTGCCCGATTTCACCGACCTGGTCGACAAGGTCGGTCCCGCCGTCGTGAATATCCGTACCACCGAACATTTGAAGATGGGGCAGGGCGGCAATGGCGATGCGCCGGATGACGAAGAGATACAGGAATTCCTGCGCCGCTTCTTTGGCGGCGCCATGCCGCAGCCGTCGCCGCGCCAGCCGGGCCAGCCGGGCCAGGCCCCGCGCGGGCGGCGCGCCGTGCCGCAGGATGAGGAAGTGCAGCGCGGCATCGGCTCCGGTTTCGTCATTTCGGCCGACGGCTATGTGATGACGAATGCCCATGTCGTCGACGGCGCCGATGAGGTATATGTCACGCTGACCGACAAGCGCGAGTTCAAGGCCAAGGTGCTGGGCGCCGACGCCCGCACCGACGTCGCACTGCTGAAGATCGAGGGCGCCGACCTGCCGAACCTGACCATCGGCGATTCCGACAAGATCCGCGTCGGCGAATGGGTGATCGCCATCGGCTCGCCGTTCAACCTGGAAAACACGGTGACCGCCGGCATCATCTCGGCCAAGTCGCGCGACACCGGCGATTACCTGGCGCTGATCCAAAGCGACGTCGCCGTCAATCCCGGTAATTCGGGCGGTCCGCTGATCAATATGCGCGGCGAGGTCATCGGCATCAATTCGCAGATCGCCACCTTGTCCGGCGGGTATAACGGCATTTCCTTCGCCGTGCCGATCGACGAGGCCATGCGTGTCTCCGACCAGTTGAAGAAAACCGGCAAGGTCTCGCGCGGGCGCATCGGCGTCCAGGTGGGCGAGCTGAGCAAGGAAGTAGCTGAATCGTTGGGCTTGAAAAACGCCCAGGGCGCGCAAGTGTCGCGGATCGAGGCGGGCGGTCCAGCCGAGAAGGGCGGCATCAAGGTCGGCGACATCATTCTGAAATTCAACGGCGTGCCGGTGGTGCGCTCGTCCGACTTGCCGCGCCTGGTCGGCAGCGCCCCCGTGGGCAGCAGCGCCGTCGTCACCGTCTGGCGCAAGGGCGCCGCGCTCGACGTTCCGCTGACCGTCGTCGAGCTCGAGAGCGACAAGCTGGCCGCGACGCCGGTCGGCAAGGGTAACAAGGGCGAGCCCAAGGCCGAGCCGAAATCGAATGCCCTGGGCTTGACGGTGAGCGACCTGAGCGCCGCAAAGAAGAAGGAGCTGAACCTGGAAAACGGCGTTGTCGTCGAGGCGGCCGAAGGCGTGGGCGGACGCGCCGGCTTGCAGGCTGGCGACGTGATCATGCAGGTCAACAATATCGAGGTCAAGGACGCCCGCCAGTTCAATGCTGTCGTCGCCAAGCTCGACCCGAAAAAGCCTTCGGTGGTGCTGGTGCGCCGCGGCGACGTGTCGCAGTTCGTGTCGCTGCGTCCGTTCGCCAAATAAGAGCCTATCCCGGCAGGTGGGCCGGTCCCGCCTCGCTTCAGATGGCTGGCCGCTTGCGCCAGCCATTTTCATTTTTATCCTTCCCCTGGCGGCCCATGAATTTCACCCTGTATTCGCGAGCTTATTGTCATTTATGCCAAAATATGCTGGACGCCCTGCTGACCTTGCGGGATGCCGACCAGCCATTCACGGTCGAGGTGCTCGACATCGACGCCGATCCGGCACTGGCGGCCCGCTATGATGAACTGGTGCCGGTGCTGTTCGGCGACCCCGGCCAGCCCGAGCTATGCCATTATTTTCTCGATGAAGAGAAAGTCCGGGCTTATCTGGAGCGGAAAAAGCGCGCCAAACAAAATTAAATTAATGCCAACTTCCCTGCGCTCTCCTGAGGTTTTAATTGTCAACATAGTTATTAAATGACATATAGCCACCCTCGTGACCGTCATAACACGGGCTTTCTACCTTGAAATCCGGTAAAATGCGAAGGCCGAAAAAGCTGCTGCCGCCGGCCTGCCGCCGCAGCAAGTTCTTGTATCGCTGAAGGGCGCTCGCCTGGGGCATCAACGCCTGGCTCGGAGCGCTTTTTTTATTCCGGCATGGCGTCGAGTGCGCGGCGCCGCTTCCCGGCCGCCGGCCCAGGTTTCCATCTGGCAGTGTCGTCCATATCGTTTTTATTTTTATATTGTTAATGAATAACATACGCAATTTCTCCATCATCGCCCATATCGATCACGGCAAGTCGACGCTGGCCGACCGCATCATCCAGCTGTGCGGCGGCCTGTCCGACCGCGAGATGGAGGCGCAGGTGCTCGATTCGATGGACCTGGAGCGCGAGCGCGGCATCACCATCAAGGCGCAGACCGCGGCCCTGCAATACAAGGCGCGCGACGGCCAGGTATATAACCTGAACCTGATCGATACCCCGGGCCACGTCGATTTCAGCTATGAAGTGAGCCGCTCGCTGTCGGCCTGCGAAGGCGCGCTGCTGGTGGTCGACGCTTCGCAAGGGGTGGAAGCGCAGACGGTGGCGAACTGCTACACCGCGCTGGACCTGGGCGTGGAAGTGGTGCCGGTACTGAACAAGATCGACTTGCCGAACGCCGACCCGGCGAATGCGATCGCCGAGATCGAGGACGTGATCGGCATCGACGCCACCGACGCCGTGCAATGCTCGGCCAAGACCGGCCTGGGCGTGATCGACGTGCTGGAATCGCTGATCGCCAGGGTGCCGGCGCCGAAGGGCGACCCGGACGCACCGTTGCAGGCGCTGATCATCGACTCCTGGTTCGACAACTACGTCGGCGTGGTGATGCTGGTGCGCGTCGTCAACGGCACCCTGAAGCCGAAGGAAAAAATCCGCCTGATGGCCACCGATTCGGTCAACCTGGTCGAGGACATCGGCGTCTTTTCGCCGCGCTCGCTCTCGCTGCCGCAACTGTCGGCCGGCCAGGTCGGCTTCATCATCGCCGGCATCAAGGAGCTCAAGGCGGCCAAGGTGGGCGACACCGTCACCCTGGCCGGCCGCCCGGCCGCGGCGCCGCTGCCCGGCTTCAAGGAAGTGCAGCCGCAAGTGTTCGCCGGCCTGTTCCCGGTCGAGGCCAACCAGTACGAAGCGTTGCGCGATTCGCTGGAAAAATTGAAACTGAACGACGCTGCCCTGATGTACGAACCGGAAGTGTCGCAGGCGCTGGGCTTCGGCTTCCGCTGCGGCTTCCTCGGCCTGCTGCACATGGAAATCGTCCAGGAGCGCCTGGAGCGCGAGTTCGACATGGACTTGATCACCACCGCGCCCACCGTGGTGTATGAAGTGGTGCAGCGCGACGCCAGCGTCATCAACGTCGACAATCCGTCCAAGATGCCCGACCCGTCGCGCATCGAGGAAGTGCGCGAGCCCATCGTCACGGTCAACCTCTACATGCCGCAGGAATATGTCGGTTCGGTGATCACGCTGTGCATCGCCAAGCGCGGCATCCAGATGGACATGAGCTACCACGGCCGCCAGGTCAAGCTGGTGTATGAAATGCCGATGGCCGAAATCGTGCTGGATTTTTTCGACAAGCTGAAATCGACTTCGCGCGGCTACGCTTCGATGGACTACGAGTTCAAGGAATACCGCGCCGCCGACGTGGTCAAGGTCGACATGCTGATCAACAGCGAAAAAGTGGATGCGCTGGCGATCATCGTGCACCGCTCCAACAGCCAGTACCGCGGCCGCCAGGTAGCCGCCAAGATGCGCGAGCTGATCCCGCGCCAGATGTTCGACGTG
>DASYLQ010000083.1:0-4258 GCA_036009485.1 Janthinobacterium sp. | reverse complement strand
ACTGGCGAACCTGCTGAAAAAGCCGGCCTAGCGCGATGCCGTCCGGCCCGTTTCCATGCCGCGAGCTGCGCAGCGGCGGCCGATAAAGCTTCAGGCAAAAAAAAACCCGCTGGTGAAAGCGGGCTTAAATCCAATTCTTGGAAGAGTTGGAGGAGACAGGTACAAGTATGCTGCGTCGCCACATATAAGGCCAATTTATCTTTCGCATACCAATCATTCCCGTTCCTGATAACTATTCGGCCGGCATGCTTGCGGCAGCATGCCGGCCGAGGATGAATCAATTCGGTACGCAGTTGACCACCACGTTGGTGATGTCTGTTGCGCCGACAATGCCTTGGCCGCTGACCACGCTGCAGGTATAGCCGGTAGGCTGGGTCAGCACGGTAACGCCGTAGGTCGTGCCCTCGGTGACTTCGGCAGGGAAGGTGAACGTCGCCACGGTCGGATCGTAGATCAGCGGCGTATTGTTACTGCCGTTGGTCAGCGTCAGCGGCGTATCGGTCACGGTCGTCGGCAAGCCGTAAACGGTGCCGCTCAGGAAGTGGATGTTTTGCACGCAGTCGGCATAGACGGCGATGGTGGCGGTATGGCCGCCCGAGTCGATGTTCGAACTCATCACGCAATTCATGTGATTCGGCGGCGTCTGCACCTCGATGTCGTAGGGATCGCCGTAGTTGATCGTTTTCGGGAAGGTGAAGGTGGTGGCGCCGGCCGGCACCGCCACCGTATCGCCGTTGCCGTTATTCACCAGCACCAGGCCGGCATTGGCCAGCGGCGTGATGGTGCCGATCGAGTTGATGAATGTGCCGTTGATGGTATACGTGGCCTTGCCGCCGCAAGCGGCCAGCCCGAGGGTGAGCAGCAGCGCGGCGAAAAGGCGCAGGGGGGATGACTTCATAAATTTCTCCAAAAAATCGGTAGCTGGCTTAAATACAGGTCACTTGCACGTTGTCGACATTCACCGAACCCAGGGTGCCGACGCCGTTGGCTACGGTGCAGGTATGGCCGGGCGGCTGCTGGAAGACGGTGACGCCGTAGGCCGAGCCGTCGCCGACGGAACCGGCGAAGGTAAACGTGGTCGCGTCGGCGGTCGGGGCCAGCTGGTCGCTGCCGTTAATCAGGATCAGGCCGAGCGGATGCGGGCCGGTAATGGTGCCGCCCAGCGTGTGCGGGGTGGCCGCGCAAGTGATGGCCAGGTTCGATACGGTATAGACGGAGGCGTTGCTGGAAGCCGAGGTGCCGTCGGTCGTGGCCAGCGTGCCGACGAATGAGCAAGAGCCGCCGGTCGGCTGGGTTTTCACGATTACCTGAAAGTAGTCGTCTTCGTTCAGCAGAGTCGGGAAAGTGAAGCTGATATCGCCGGAAGCCGGCGAGACGGTGTCGCCGGTCTTGACGTTTTCCAGCACCAGGCCGGATTTATTCAGGCCGGTGATGGTGCCGCTCAGGGCCAGGGTGCCGCTGCTGCCGCCGCAGGCGGCCAGGCTGGCGCAGCAAAGTAGGGCCACCAATGAGCGCGCATACAAACTTTTCATAAATTCTCCAAAACGAATAGGGTAAAGACAGGCAATGCAGTAGCCGGCGCTGCATGGTACACGGGAATGGCGCTTATTTTAGTCGATCCGGCAAGATCTTTTCCTTGACCCTTGTATCTCGCTGTAACAATACCTGCAAGAAGCCAACAATTTACCATGGCCGGCGCGGTCCATTCCGCCCGGCTCCGGGATAAATGCGAGAATATCGCCCATGACCCCACCGCCGCTGCCGCCGAAAGCCATCTTGTTCGACCTGGACGATACCCTGTGGCCGATCGGCCCGGTGATCGCCGAGGCGGAATGCCTGCTGTTCGACTGGCTGGCCGTCCATGCGCCCGGGGTGGCCCGGCGCCACAGCATCGACAGCCTGCGCCGCGAGCGCCTGGCCTTGCTGGAACGCGAGCCGCATTTCCACATTGACCTGGGCGCCTTGCGCCGCGCCGGCTTGCAGGCCGCCTTTGCCGAAGCCGGCGAAGACCCGGCCAAGGTCGATGCCGCCATGCTCTTGTTCCACCGCGCCCGCAACGCCGTCACGCCCTACGCCGACGTGCTGCCGGCCTTGGCGCGGCTGCAGGACAGGTTCCTGGTCGGGTCGGTGACCAACGGCGTCGCCGATCTCGAGGTGATCGGCCTGGCGCGGCACTTCAAGGTGTCGCTGGCGGCTGCCAGCTTCGGCCGCGCCAAGCCTGACCCGGCGATTTTCCTGGCCGCCTGCGAGGCGCTCGGCGTGTTGCCCCGGGAAGCTGTGTATGTCGGCGACGACTTGCAGCTCGACGTGGCGGGAGCGCAACAGGCCGGCATGCGCGCCGTCTGGCTCAACCGCAAGGGCGCCAGCAGCCACCTCGGCAGCGGCGTCCATCCCGACGCCATCTGCGCCAGCCTGGACGAATTGCTGGAATGGCTGGAGCGGCAGCTGAAACAATGAGCTTACTGGGCGGCCGCGATCGCGTGCATAATAGATAAATTGGTAAACTGCCTTGCCGTCCGCAGTGATGACCGCAACTAATGGGTACCTTCGGGCCACCTTCGCGCCACCTTCGCGTCACCTTCATTACACCGCTTGGCAAGATTAAGACTTATGCAACTCGATATTCGTGCCCAAACCCTGCTCAAAGCCCTGGTCGAGCGTTATATCGCCGACGGCCAGCCGGTCGGCTCGCGCGCGCTGTCGAAAATCTCCGGCCTCGACCTGTCGCCGGCGACCATCCGCAACATCATGGCCGACCTCGAGGAACTCGGTTACGTCGCCAGCCCGCACACCTCGGCCGGCCGCATCCCGACGCCGCGCGGCTACCGCATCTTCGTCGACACCCTGCTCACCGTGCAGCAGCTCGACGAGCACGCGGTCGATTCGCGCCTGCGCCTGCAGGCGCAGCAGCCGCAAAAGATGATCGCCAACGCGGCGCAGATGCTGTCTTCGCTGTCGCAATTCGCCGGCGTGGTGCTGAGCCCGCGCCGCGAATCCGTGTTCCAGCAAATCGAATTCCTGCGCCTGTCGGAAAAGCGCATCCTGCTGGTCATCGTCGGCCCTACCGGCGACGTGCAAAACCGCCTGCTGCTGACCGAATCCGACTACACGCCGGCGCAGTTGGTGCAGTCGGCCAACTACATCAACCAAAACTACGGCGGCCTGTCCTTCGATGAGGTGCGGGTGCGCCTGCAGGGCGAATTGCGCCAGTTGCGCGACGATATGGGGCGTTTGATGCAGGCGGCGGTGGAGGCGGGCAGCGAGGCGATGGCCGATGATTCCGACGACATGGTGATCGCCGGCGAGCGCAACCTGCTCAGCGTCAGCGACCTGTCGTCGAACATGAGCTCGCTACGCCAGATGTTCGACATGTTCGAGCAAAAGACCGGGCTGATGCAACTGCTGGATGTATCGAGCAAGGCCAGCGGCGTGCAGATATTCATCGGCGGCGAATCGAAGCTGGTGCCGATGGACGACATGAGCGTGGTCACCGCGCCGTACGAGGTCAACGGCAAGATCGTCGGCACCCTGGGCGTGATCGGGCCGACGCGCATGGCTTACGAGCGCGTGATTCCGATCGTCGACATCACGGCCAAGCTGCTGTCGAACGCGCTAAGCCATGGCTGATCCGTGCCGGGCCGGCGCGGAGGCTGTTTCAGTTGTTTCAACATGGGCGTGGCCGGGCCTGGCTCTTATTGCGGCCGGTGCGGGCAGGCGGTCTTGGTGCAGTTGCCATAGATCGCCAGCGCATGCTCGGCGATCCTGAAGCCCCGCTCTTCCGCCACGCGCTGCTGGCGCACTTCGATCTCGTCGTCGAAAAACTCTTCCACCCGGCCGCAGTCGAGGCATACCAGATGGTCATGGTGAGAGCCTTCGTTGAGCTCGAATATGGCCTTGCCGGTCTCGAAATGATTGCGGTTCAGTAAGCCGGCCTGCTCGAACTGGGTCAGCACGCGGTACACGGTCGCCAGGCCCACATCCATATTATCCGCCAGCAAAATCTTATAGACGTCTTCGGCCGTCAGGTGGCGCACGGCGCTGCTCTGGAAAATATCGAGGATTTTCAGGCGCGGCAGGGTGGCTTTCAGGCCGCTGGCCTTGAGGTCGCTAGGATTGTTGCTCATGTTCGTTGCTCGTCTGTGTAGAAGGGCGGATGCCGTCTTTTCAGCGCGTAGATTAACCCAGTCGCCCGCGCATCGCATCTTATTCGGTGCGCAAGGCCGGTGCGCGCCCGGGCAGGCGCCGACAGCGGGCTTGC
>DASYLQ010000082.1:0-1728 GCA_036009485.1 Janthinobacterium sp. | reverse complement strand
TGCATCGCATGGCCGATCTTGTTGATCGACAGGGCCTTGTCCTGTTTCAGCCGGCCGTCCGGGCCGAAGGCCTCTTCCTCGAAAAAGCAGCGGATGGTGTTGTCGGAGGCGAGGAAATAGGCGTCGGCCTGCCTGGCCTGTTCGCGCGTGGTGAAGATGCCGTGGCCGGCGCCCGGATCGAATTCATGGACAATTTCGGCGGCGCGGACCCGCAGCGCGGCGATCTCTTCGGCGCTCTTGAAGCCGGGCAGCACCAGGAAGCCGTCGCGCCGGTATTGTTCTTGTTGGGCGCTGGTCAGCATGGCGCGGCTCCTGAAGATGGAAAAGTCAGCCATTGTAAGGCGCCCGCCGGGCCGGGTCCATATGACGCTGCGCTGCTTCGACGTTCTTCGGTATGAAGGCCAGCACCAGCAGGGCGCCGCCTATGCTCAGGGCGCCGGTCGCGGCGACGCCGTAGAAAATGCTCCCGGTTTCATGCTTGACCCAGCCGATCAGCGCCGGCATGAAAAAGCCGCTGGAACTGCCCATCATCGTGATCAGGGCGATGCCGGTGGCCTTGGCTTTCGGATCGAACAGCGCCGCCGGCATCGTGAAGAAGATGGCGTAGCTGCCGAAGATGCCCAGCACGATCAGGGTGTAGCAGGCGATCGCCAGCGCCAGGTCGGCGTGGAAGGCGGCCAGCAGCAGCGCGCCCAGGCCGATCGCCAGCGCGCAGCAGATGTAATGCCAGCGCCGTTCCAGCAGGCGGTCGGAATTGCGGCCGATCAGGTACATGCCGGCGAATCCGGCCAGGTAGGAAGCAGCCGAGATCATGCTGATCTGCCTGACGTCGGTGACGCCGAGTTCCTTGATGACGCTCGGGCCCCACAGCGAAATCAGGGTCACCGCCGACAGCTGGGTGAAGTAGACCAGGGCCAGCACATAGACCATCGGATTGCGCAGCGCCAGCAGCAGGCCGCCCTTGCCGCCATGTCCCCCGGCCGAGGTGCTGCCGATGTCGGCGGCGAGTTGCGCCCGCTCGTCCGGCGTCAGCCACCTGGCGTTTTCGGGCCGGTCCGACAGCACGTACAAGGCCAGCACGCCGAGGATAATCGGCGGTACGCCTTCCAGCAGGAACAGCATCTGCCAGCCGTGCAGGCCGAAGGCGCCGTCGAGCGAAGTCATGGTCCAGCCGGCGATGACCGCGCCGCTGATGCCGGCGATCGGGTTCGACATCTGGAACAGCGCGAACGCGCGGCCGCGCCGCTGCGCCGGAAACCAGTAAGTCAGGTAGAGCAGGATGCCGGGATAGAAACCGCCTTCGGCGACGCCGAGCAGGAAGCGGGCGGCGAAGAATTGCAGCGGCGATTTGACCACCGCCATCAGCATCGTCGCCATGCCCCAGATGACCATGATGCGGAACAGCGTCTTGCGCACGCCGATGCGTTCCAGGTACATATTGCTGGGCACTTCCAGCAAGATGTAGCCGGCGTAGAACAGGCCGGCGCCGAAGCCGTAGTCGGCTTCGGTGAACTTCAGCTGGGACAGGAATTGCAGCTTGGCGTAACCGACGTTGGTGCGGTCGATCAGTGAAAACAGGTAGGACAGGAAGAGGAAGGGAATCAGGCGCAGGGCGATGCGGCGGTACAGGCGGTCGCTTTCCTGGGCAGTCAGCGGCGCTCGTTCGGGCGCCGGCGGCGCATCGATTTTCATGCGAATCTCCTCAGTGTTTTTTGTTTTCTGGCGGCA
>DASYLQ010000081.1:0-1591 GCA_036009485.1 Janthinobacterium sp. | reverse complement strand
TCGAAATCCAGCGAAGCCTGGATCAGACGTTTGGTGCCCATCACCCCCACCGAGCCGCGCAAGCCGTGGAAGACCCGGGCGGCGTCGCGCGGGCGGCCTTCGGCCAGCGCGGTTTCGGCGGCGGCGATCGGCGCCATGCCGTTGTCGACGGCTTCCCGGACGATGCGCGTCAGCACGCCCAGTCCCTTGGCGTCGCGCCCCATCGTGCGCATCAGGCTGGCCATCGTAAAGACTTGTTCATCGGCCGCCGGCTGCGGCAGCGCGGGCTTTTGCGCCGGCGCCGCCGCTTCGCCGGCCTTGAGCCGCGCCGGCAAGTGGCGCAGGATCACCGCCATCATCTCTTCCACCACGACCGGCTTGGCGATGAAATCGCTAATGCCGGCGGCAATGCAGCGCTCGTGCTCCGAGGCCAGCACGCCGGCCGTCATGGCGATCACCGGCAGCGTCAGGCGCAGGTCGGTGCGCAGGATGCGCGTCGCGCTGAAGCCGTCCAGTACCGGCATCTGCATATCCATCAGCACGATGTCGTAGCGATGGGCGTCGATGCGCAGCAAGTCCACTGCCTGCTGGCCGTCGCCGACCACGTCCAGCGTGGCGCCGGCATGCTCGAGAATGCCGCGCGCCACCGCCTGGTTCAGCAGGTTGTCCTCGACCAGCAGGAAATGCACGCCGGCCAGGCGGTTCGCCACGCCCTGGCTTTGCACCGTGCGCTCCTCGCCGCCATCCTTGGCGATCAGCGCTTCATGCAGCGCGTCGAACAGGCTGGAGGCGGTGATCGGCTTCATCAGCACGACGTCGGCTTCGGCGGCGCTGGAGATTTCTTCCAGGCGGTCGCGGGCGAAGGCGTTGACCATCACGACGATAGGCTGTTTCTGCCCGGCCGCGGCGAGGCGGATCGCCTTGGCCGTGGCCAGGCCGTTCATGCCCGGCATGTGCCAGTCGGCCAACACGACGTCGTAGGATTCCTGTTCCCCTACCCGCTGGCGGTAGCGCTCGACCGCGGCGGCGCCGGAATCGACTTCATCGACTTCCCAGCCCCAGGCGTGGATCAGCTTGCCGATCAGTTCGCGGCTGGTGCGGTTGTCGTCGGCCACCAGCAGGCGCAAACGGCCCAGGGTGGGGATGCGCCGCTCCTCGGCCTGCTCGTCGAGCATGTCGAACGGCAGGCGGAACCAGAAGCTGCTGCCCGCGCCCTCGGCGCTGCGCACGGCGATCTCGCCGCCCATCATGTGCACCAGCTGTTTGGTGATGGCCAGCCCGAGACCGGTGCCGCCGAAGCGCCGCGTGATGCTTTGGTCGCCCTGGGAAAAGGCGTTGAACAATTGCGCCTGCTGTTGCGCCGTCATGCCGATGCCGGTGTCGCGCACCTCGAAATGCAGCAAGGCCTTGCTACCCTTGCGCTCGGCAAGGCTGACCCGCACCACCACTTCGCCTTCCTTGGTGAACTTGATGGCGTTGCCGGCCAGGTTGACCAGGATTTGCTGCAGGCGCAGGGCGTCGCCGCGCAGGCGCTTCGGCACTTCCGGCTCGACCGCGATAGCCAGCTCGAGTTCCTTGTCGCCGGCGTTCATGGTCATCGTCGTCGCCAGCG
>DASYLQ010000080.1:0-3715 GCA_036009485.1 Janthinobacterium sp. | reverse complement strand
AAAAAGCCCCTGACTTGCGTCAGGGGCTTTTAATTCTTTGGCGGAGACGGTGGGAGTCGAACCCACGATACAGGTTTAAGCCCATATGCTTCCTTAGCAGGGAAGTGCCTTCGGCCACTCGGCCACATCTCCTCACTGAATAATCAGCTTCGTCTTCTTCAGCAAAACTGCGCTGGATCAGACGACCGCCATAGTAGCTTTTGAAACCCGTTTGGTCAAGGAACTAGGCGGATTTTTTTGAAAAACTTATGCGTTTTCCAATTCGAACGCCTTGTGCAGCGCGCGTACAGCCAGTTCCATGTATTTTTCATCGATCAGCACCGAGATCTTGATCTCCGACGTCGAGATCATCATGATGTTGATGCTCTCTTCCGACAGCGTGCGGAACATCTGCGAAGCCACGCCCACATGGCTGCGCATGCCGACGCCGACCACCGACAGCTTCGATACCTTGGCGTCGCCGATGATGCTGGTCGCGCCCAGCTCGGCCTTGTTGGCGTTCAAGACCGCCATCGCGTTCGCATACTCGCCGCGCGAGACGGTGAAGGTGAAGTCCGTTTTACCGTCGACCGACTGATTCTGTATGATCATGTCGACCTCGATATTGGCGGCGGCCACCGGCCCCAGGATATGGTAGGCCACGCCCGGACGGTCCGGCACGCCCAGCACGGTGATTTTGGCTTCGTCGCGGTTGAACGCGATCCCGGAGATGACTGCTTGTTCCATATTTGTATCTTCCTCAAACGAAATCAGGGTACCCGAATTGGCTTCCACTTCCAGCGGCAGCATCGGGTCGGTCAGCGATGACAGCACGCGCGTCGGCACGCGGTAATTGCCGGCGAATTCCACCGAGCGGCTCTGCAGCACTTTCGAGCCCAGCGACGCCAGTTCCAGCATCTCTTCAAAGGTGATGGTCTTCAAGCGGCGCGCCTCGGACACCACGCGCGGATCGGTGGTGTAGACGCCGTCGACGTCGGTGAAGATCAGGCACTCGGCCGCCTTCACCGCCGCCGCGATCGCCACCGCCGAGGTGTCGGAACCGCCGCGGCCCAAGGTGGCGATGTTGCCGTGCTCGTCGACACCCTGGAAACCGGTGATGATGACGATCTTGCCCGCATCCAGGTCGCGCTTGACCTTGGCGTCGTCGATCGACTGGATGCGCGCCTTGGTGAAGGCGGAATCGGTCTTGATGGCCACTTGCCAGCCGGCGTAGGAAACGGCTTCCTTGCCGATCGCCAGCAAGGCCATCGACAACAGGCCGACCGAGACTTGTTCGCCGGTCGAGGCGATCATGTCGAGCTCGCGCGGATCCGGCTGCTCCATGATTTCCCTCGCCAGGCCGATCAGGCGGTTGGTTTCGCCGGACATGGCCGACGGCACGACGATGATCTGGTGCCCGGCATCGTGCCACTTGGCTACGCGCTTGGCGACGTTCTTGATGCGATCCGTCGAGCCCATCGACGTCCCGCCGTATTTGTGGACAATTAAAGCCATAACAGTGGTGTTTCCGCTCAATAAGAAATAAAAAGAGGGCTTTACTCTACATGCTGCAATGCAAAAGAACAAGTCAAAATGCTCTTGCTCTCCTACGCAATGCGCATAAAGTAACGCCAGGTTTCAGCGGTGCGTCTGGCCTGGTGAGGCGGATGTTCGCGCTGATTCAGCTTGCTGGCTCAGGCTGCCAGATCGGCAGTCCAGCGGAAGCGGATGCGGGGTGCTGCATCCTTGCCAAGATGGTAACTATCCATGCCGATGCCGGCCGCAAAGAGCAGTGCGCTCCCCGCGCTGACCGTCGGCAGGCGTTCGCGTTCCCAGGCTGGAACGTCGAAAGACTGGTAATGATACTTCAAACTGCGGGTCGGCCGGTTGCTGGCTAGCCTCAGCCGCTCGCCGCCCTTGCGAAAGTCGATGAGCAGCGTCTGCTCGCGCAGCCAGGCGGCAGCTATGCCCTCCTCGCCCGCCGCGGCGGCGTCGAAATGCAGCGTGCCACCATAGGCGGGGAAAGCGATCCGCGCCTCGCCGGCCCAGGCAAAGGACAGCCCCGCCTTGTGCAGCGCGGGCAGATGGTCGTCGTCGCGCTCGCGCATGCCGTCCAGGTCGGCCAGTTTCGGCGTCAGGTAGAGGCGGTCGCGGTAGCGCCGCACGTGGCAATCCGGATGGGTCACCAGCAATTGCGCATCGGAGCGCGCTTGCAGCAACTGGGCCAGCATCTCGGCCAGCCACGCGGTCGACGGCATGCGCAGCCCGCGCCTGCCGAACCAGTGGCGCAGCAGGTTGTAACTGCGGTCGGCGCTGAGCAGGCGCAGCTGGGCTACGTCGATATGCTCGCCATCCGCGTCCAGGCAAGCCGCCAGGTCTTGCGCCGCCAGCTCGGTCAATAGCCGCTGGGCCGACTGGGCATGCTGGGCGCTGCGGGCGAAGCGTTCCTGGAAACCGGGAAAGGCCTTGGCCAGTTCCGGCATCACCCGATGCCGCAAGGCGTTGCGGGCGAAACGGGGATCCTCGTTCGATTCGTCATCGACATAGGCGATATGGTTCGCTGCGACATAATCGGCCAGTTGCCGCCGCGATACCGGCAGCAGCGGCCGCGCCATGACCAGTTCGGCATTACCCAGCAAGCCAGGCGCGGCGTTGGCCGCTTCCATGCCGGACAAGCCCGCCGTGCCCGAACCGCGCAACAATTGCAGCAGCACGGTTTCAGCCTGGTCGTCCTGGTGGTGGGCCGTCAGCAGCAGCTTGACGCCATGCTCGCGGCACAACTGGCCGAGCGCGGCGTAGCGGCTGTTGCGGGCAGCCTCCTCAGTACCGCTCTTTTCTTTTTTTTGCAGGGTGACGCGGCGCGCCTCGAAGACGACGCCCAGCTCGGCGCAGGCAGCCTCGCAATGGGCCAGCCAGGCGTCGGCGTTGGGACTGATGCCATGGTGGATGTGGAAGGCGAACAGCTCGATGCCGCGGGCCTGCGCATGGGCGTGGGCCAGCCGCAGCAGCGCCGAGGAATCGAGGCCGCCGCTGAAGGCGACCGCCATGTTGGCGATGGCGCCCTGCCCGTCCGCGCCGGCTTTTTCCGCCACCGCGGCCAGCGCGCGCGCGAAGGTTTCCGGGAGATTCCCGGCCTGTTGCTTCTTCAAACGGCTTACTCCGAAGGCGTGGTTTCCTTGAATTTGCCGTAGCTCATCAGTTTTTCGTGTCGCGCTTCCAGCAAGTCCTTGGTCTTCATGCCGTGGAACTGGCGCAGCGAATCGGCCAGCGCGCGTTTCAGCAAGGTGGCCATCTGTTTCGGATCGCGGTGGGCGCCGCCCAGCGGTTCGTTGATGATCTTGTCGATCAAGCCCATGGCTTTCAGGCGGTGCGCGGTCAGGCCCAGCGCTTCGGCGGCGTCGGAGGCGCGCTCGGAAGTCTTCCACAGGATCGATGCGCAGCCTTCCGGCGAGATCACCGAATAGGTCGCGTATTGCAGCATCAGCACGGCGTCGCCGACCGCCAGCGCCAGCGCGCCGCCGGAGCCGCCTTCGCCGATGATGGTGGCAATCAGCGGCACTTTCAGCTCCGCCATCACGTACAGGTTGTGGCCGATCGCTTCGGACTGGCCGCGCTCCTCGGCGTCGATGCCGGGCCAGGCGCCGGTGGTGTCGACGAAGGTGAAGACCGGCAGGCCGAACTTCTCGGCCGTCTGCATCAGCCGCTGCGCCTTGCGATAGCCCTCGGGACGCGGCAT
>DASYLQ010000079.1:0-8828 GCA_036009485.1 Janthinobacterium sp. | reverse complement strand
CCGAGGAAGTTACAGGCAGTCTTGTCGTAGTGGGTGGCGATGGCGCGATACTGCTTGAGCTTGCTGAAGAAATTCTCGATCAGATGGCGCGCCTGATAGAGGTGCCAGTCGTAGTGGCGTACCCGCTTTCGTGAACGGATCGAGGCAATCACGACCTCCTTTCCAGCTCGCTGGAGCGGAGCGATCAGATGTTACTGGGCATCGTGGGCTTTGTCGGCGATCACGGTGGAGGCCTGCGTCTGCGCCAGCAAGACGTGCGATCTGTACCCTTAGTAGGGTTCAAGCGGCCTCGGCTTATTTAAGTTTTTATTTTTTTGGCGCGCTTGTTCGTTTCAGATTCTATTTTTCTGTTTAAGATTCTATTCAGGCGGAACAATAGGGGCGTCCTTGACTAGCCATATTTGCGCGACTAAGATTAATGACTCGCAAGTAAGTTAGCCGGATAGTCGCATATGTTAGCCCCGAGTGATACCAAGCCGCGCTGGGAGCGGCGCAAGGAGGCCCGGCCGCAGGAATTGCTTGCCGCCGCGCTGGAATTGTTTGTCGAGCGCGGTTATGCCGCGACCCGGCTGGAAGACGTCGCCAAACGCGCCGGCGTCTCGAAGGGGACGCTGTACCTGTATTTCGCCAACAAGGAAGAGCTGTTCAAGGCCATGGTGCGGGAAACCATCGTGCCCGGGATCGGCGAAGCGGAGCAAAACCTGGCCGCCTTCGCCGGCAGCAGCGGCGATCTGCTGCGGCAAATCATGCTGGGATGGTGGGACCGCTATGGCAGCACCAGCGTGGCCGGCGTGACCAAGCTGATGATGGCCGAGTCCGGCAACTTCCCCGAGCTGGCCGAGTTTTATAACGAGGAGGTGAGCCGGCGCGGCAATGCCGTGTTAACCCGCCTGCTCGAACGCGGCATGGCCAGCGGCGAATTCCGCTCCGTCGACGCCGCCACGATGACCCTGGTGCTGACGGCGCCGATGATCATGCTGACCATGTGGAAGCATTCGCTGCAACCCTGCGCCAACAAGGCCATCGATCCGCACGCCTACCTGAACGCCTTCCTCGACGTCACCCTGCGCGGGCTGCGCCCGGACCAGCCGGCCTGAGCGGGGCCGCCGCTGTCCGGGTGGACGACCGGTGTCCGGCGGCGTTTTTTGCACTTTCATTCCCCGTAATCTGCAGACTGTCGCAATTTTCCGATGTTGCCCGGCTTTATCGTTAAGATGTGCGCATTCGGCCCGTTCAACGATAAAATGTCGGATTATTACTCACCCACCGAGTCCCAAGATGAATATTGAACAAGCCCGCTTCAACATGATCGAACAGCAAATCCGTACCTGGGACGTACTCGACCTGGATATCCTGGAGTTGTTGCAAGTGGTCAAACGTGAGAATTTTGTGCCCGTCGCTTATAGGAACCTGGCGTTTTTCGATACCGAAATCCCGCTGCCGGGCGGCCAGCACATGTTGACGCCGAAGCTGGAAGCGCGCTTGCTGCAGGATGTGAAGCTGAAAAAACACGAAAGCGTGCTGGAAATCGGCACCGGTTCCGCTTATATGGCGGCCTTGCTGGCTTACAAGGCGCGCCATGTGACGACGGTGGAAATCCTGCCCGAACTGAAGGCGCTGGCGGAAAAGAACCTGGCGGACAACGGCGTCGGCAATGTCACGGTGGAGCTGGGCAATGGCGCCCAGGGCTGGGCGCAGGGCGCGCCTTACGACGTGATCATCATCTCGGGTTCGCTGCCGGTGCTGCCGGAAGCGTTCCTGCAACAGGTCAAGGTCGGCGGCCGCATCGCCGCCATTATCGGCGAGGCGCCGGCCATGTCGGCCCACCTGATCACCCGCGTTTCCGAGACGGCCTACGATACCGTCAAGCTGTTCGAAACCAATATCAAGCCCTTGGTCTCGGCGGCGATGCCTTCGCATTTCACGTTTTAAGCCGGGCTGACCTTATGGAACATCTGAGCGCTCCCGAACTGGCGGCCTGGCTGGCCGACGATGCGCGCCCGCGCCCGCTGCTGCTGGACGTGCGCGAGCCTTGGGAATACGCGACTTGCCACATCGAGGGCGCGGCCCTGATGCCGATGAATACGATTCCGGCGCGCATCAACGATCTCGACGAGGACGCCGCCATCGTCTGCATCTGCCATCACGGCGCGCGCAGCATGCAGGTGGCGGCATTTTTGGAGCGTAACGGCTTCGGCAAGATCACCAACCTGACCGGTGGCATCCATGCCTGGGCGCTGCAGGTCGACAGCGCGATGCCGAAGTACTAATCCGGCCAGCGCCCGGACCGTCCGGGCGCAGCGAACACCGCAGTATCAAAAAAGAATATGGCCAGCCTGGGATTCCAGCGGCTGGCGGGAAGAATGATGCCGTTTGATTGTAATTTATGCAATAAACGACGCAGCGTGCTTGTGGTTTGACTTCATCAACTTTTGACGAATTCCGTGGAGAATGCAATGCAGAAATCCCTTATCGCCGTGCTGATCGCCAGCGCTCTTACCTCGTTCAGCGCACAGGCGGCCGACCTGATCCAGGTGTATCAGCTGGCGCTGTCGAACGACTCGCAGTATGCGAGCGCCCGCGCTGCGCTGGCGGCCGGCCAGGAAAAGGTGAACGAGGGGCGCGCCGGGCTGTTGCCCTTGATCGGCCTGAGCGGCAGCAATACACGGAATAACGGGCAATTCCTGCCGACCGGTCTGGGCGGTCAAGTGGCGATTCCGGGTACCGGCCAGTTGATCGACATCACCAGCTCGAACTCCAGCTATCACAATAACAATTACACGCTGACGCTGACGCAACCGCTGTTTCGCTGGGCGAACTGGCAGCAGTATCAGCAAAGCAAGCTGGCCCAGGCTGCGTCCGAATCCCAGTTTGCGCAAGCCCAGGAAGACTTGATCGTGCGCGTGGCCCAGGCGTATTTCGACGTGCTGACGGCGCAAGACAACCTGGCCTCGACCAGGGCGCAAAAGGAAGCCACCGCCGAGCAACTGGCATCGGCCAAGCGCAATTTCGAGGTCGGCACCCAGACCATCACCGATACCCACGAGGCGCAGGCGGCCTATGACTTGGTGGTGGCGCAGGAATTTGCCGCGATCAACGACCTGGACAACAAGCGCACCGCCTTGCAGGCGATCGTAGGCCAGAGCCCGGCCTCGCTGGCGACACTGCGCACCGGCGTCATGCTCAGCGCGCCCCAGCCGACGGCCATCGAAACCTGGATCAGCTCGGCGGAGCAGCAAAACTATACGGTCGCGACGGCCCAGTTCACGCTGGAATCGGCCATGCGCGATATCCAGATCAACCGGGCCGGACATTATCCGACGGTGGATTTGATCGCCAACACCGGCCGCAGCTATATCACCGGCTACGGCCAGCAAAACAGCAATGCGGTGGGCGTACAGTGGAGCATTCCCCTGTTCAGCGGCTTTGCCGTGACCAGCAAGGTGCGCGAATCGATTGCGCTGGAAGACAAGGCGCGCAACGACCTGGAAACGGCGCGCCGCAACGCCTCGCTGAATGCGCGCCAGGCTTACCTGGGCGTGGTCAGCGGCCTGGCCCAGGTCAAGGCGCTGGAAGCGGGCGAAGTGTCGAGCCAGTCGGCGCTGGATTCGAACAAGCTGGGTTACCAGGTCGGTGTGCGCATCAATATCGATGTCCTGAATGCGCAGAAGCAGTTGTATGCGACTCAGAAAGACCTGTCGAAAGCCCGCTACGACACCATCATGAATGGCTTGAAGCTGAAATCGGCCGCCGGCACGCTGAAGGACAGCGACCTGGAGCCGATCAACGCGCTGCTGCAGAAATAAGCGGCCGGATGGGATGAGGCGGCCGATGTGCGGCTGTTAGAGCCTATCCCAGTAGGTAATGCGCCGCTGCTTGCGCGCCTGGTAAGCGGGGACAGCGTTGCTCGTCGTAGCATGGCCAGCCATGCGTCCTCCTCCCACCTTGTCCGCGCTCACCAGTCATCGCCATCCGCTGCCGCCTCCCTACTGGGATAGGCTCTTAATATAAAACGCCTCAGGCCGGCTTCGGGCCCGGTCTCAGGAACGCAGGCCGCTGCCGGCCGCTTCATCCTTGCGCTCGATGAGCTCGACCTTGTAGCCGTCCGGATCGGTGACGAAGGCGATCACCGTGGTGCCGCCCTTGACCGGACCGGGCTCGCGGGTGATCTGGCCGCCGCCGGCGCGGATCGCGTCGCAGGTCTTGTAGATGTCGTTCGTCGACAGCGCGATGTGGCCGTAGGCGCTGCCCAGGTCATAGTTGTCGACGCCGTGGTTGTAGGTCAGTTCCAGTTCGGCGTGATCCGGATTGTTGCCGTATCCAACGAAAGCCAGCGTGTATTTGTATTCCGCGTTCTCGCTGGTGCGCAGCAATTTCATGCCGAGCATCTTGGTGTAAAAATCGATCGATCGCTGGAGGTTGCCGACTCTCAGCATGGTGTGCAATAGACGCATCGTAAATCCTTGATGAAGTGGTGGAAAAGCAGGAAACCAGGATTTTATGCGCTTTGGCGATTTCCTGCCGTGATAGCCTGGCCTGGGGCCGCACGCCAGGCGCTTGGCGCTCTCAGCGGCCCGCCGGGGCCACCCGCCAGACTACATTGCCGACGTCGTCGGCGACCAGCAGCGCGCCGGCCTTGTCGACCGCCACCCCGACGGGGCGGCCGTGCGCGGTGCCCTGATTGTCGAGGAAGCCGGTGAGGAAATCCTGCGGCGGGCCGGATGGCTGGCCATTCGTAAACGGCACGAAAATCACCTTGTAGCCGCTGTGCGGCTTGCGGTTCCAGGAGCCGTGCTGGCCGACAAAGGCGCCGCCCGCGTAAGTGGCCGGGAACAGCTTGCCGTCGTAAAAGGCCAGCCCCAGCGATGCCGTGTGGGCGCCCAGCGCGTAATCGGGAACGGTGGCCTTGGCCACCATGGCCGGGTTTTGCGGCTTCACGCGGTCGTCGACGTGCTGGCCGAAATAGCTGTAGGGCCAGCCGTAAAAAGCGCCATCCTTCACCGACGTCATATAGTCGGGCACCAGTTCATTGCCCAGTTCATCGCGTTCGTTCACCGAAGTCCACAATACCCCGCTTTGCGGCTGCCAGCCCATGCCGTTAGGATTGCGCAAGCCGGAAGCGAAGATGCGCGACTTGCCGCTGGCAATCTCGAATTGCCAGATGGCGGCACGGCCGGATTCGGCCGGGATGCCGTTTTCCGCGGCGTTGCTGTTCGATCCCACTGTGACGTACAGATATTTTCCGTCCGGGCTGGCGATGACGTTCTTGGTCCAGTGGTGATTGATCGAGCCGGCCGGCAAGTCCATCACCTTGACGCCTTGCGCGCTGATCGCGGTCTGGCCATCCTGGTAGGGGAAGCGCAGCAGGGCGTCGGAATCGGCGACGTACAGGTTGTTGCCGACCAGCGCCATGCCGAACGGCGAGTTCAAGCCCTTCAGGAAAACGCTGCGGGTCTTGGCGGCACCGTTGGCGTCCAGGTCGCGCAGCAAGGTGATGCGGTTGGCCGAATCGGTCAGGGCCCCGGCTTTTTTCTGCTGGTATTTCATGATCTTGCCCTTGATGCCCTTGCTGTCGTCGGGCTTGGGCGGCGCGTTCGTCTCGGCCACCAGCACGTCGCCGTTCGGCAGCGCGTATAGCCAGCGCGGGTGGTCGAGGTCGCGGGCATAGGCCGCCACCGTAAAGCCGGCCGGCGCGGCCGGTTTGGCGTCGCCTTCCCATGCTTCCACCGGCGCCACGTTGACCGTGGGGATCAAATGTTTTTCCGGCGCCGGCAGCGTCGGATTCGGGCCGAAACCCTGGGGCATGGATTGCGCCGGAGCGGTATTGGTTGCGGCGCACATGGCGAGCACGGCGGCGGTCAGGGCGAGTTGCTTCACATGGCGGCGTTTCATGAGTGGCTACTTCCTTGCTCGACGAAGGATGAGGATAGGAGGCGCTGCTTCAGGACGACGTTTTTGTTTTGGATTCGGCCGGGTCGGGGGTGCCCGGCTTGGCGGATTTTGGTGCGGCGGGTTTTACTTTTTCCTGGCCGCGCACACCGTGCAGGTCGGTATCGACCAAACCCTGTTCCAGGTCGCTGGCGGCTTGCCGCATGACGTCGCGCGGCCCGGTGTTTTGCGCATCGGGCGATTCGTCGCGCTCGCTGGGCAGGCGCTTGTCGCCATCGTTCCTGACGTGGGTAGTGGTGTTGACCTTGCGATCTTTGCTTTCGGTAACCATGATTTTCCCCTTCGGCCGGATGACTTTACGCACTTCTTCTTTAAACGCACCTGGAGTGGTTTTCATCATAGCGATTTGAGACCGGCGGGGTCGCCCGATTGCGCGGACAGGAAAGCACCCTGCGTATGCGTATGCCGATGACGGCGACCTGGGCGCGCTGGCGCTGCTGGAAAGAGAGCCGGCCTCTAGGTTGTCGGCGCCGCCGGCTCCCACAGCTCGACCTTGTTGCCCTCGGGATCGAGGAACCAGCCGAAGCGGCCGTAGGCCAAGGCCTGGATTTCGCCAATTTGCCGGCCGCCGCCGAGCCGCACCTGGCGCAGCGCACCGTCGAGGTCGTCCACGATCAGGTTGAACATGAAACTCGCCTTGGACGGCGCGAAATATTTCGTGTCGGCGTCGAAGGGGCTGAACACGGTGCAGCCGCCGGGCGGCATGGTCACCGGAAATAGATTGGCGTAGTCCGACGATTCCGCCGGCAGCCCGAGATTGTCCTGGTACCAGGCCAGGAGACCGCGCGGGTCGCGCGCCTTGAAAAATATCCCGCCCACCCCCAATACTTTTGCCATACTATAGTCCTTGATCGGATTGGATCACGAGCGTCCTCCACCACTGCTTGCAAGGAAAGTCCGCTCACACTATACTGTTCATCCATACAGTTATAATTATCCGCAGGTCGGATGACGAGGCCCGGACGACTTGCCACTGTACGCTGATCTTGCCCGATATGCGTCAGGGCAACAATGACATGCCAGTATTATGAGTTACTCTGTGGCAACTTGTCACGCTATATCACCATGTTGAGAACTTTATGCCGGCTACGAACGCCACGTACAAAACCATAGCGCTGGTCGTGCGCCAGCATACCGATGGCATTGAAGTGCCGGTCAGCAGCATCCTTTCCTTCCTGCGCGGCGCCGGCCACAGCGTGGTATTCGAAGCGGAAACGGCCGCGCACCTGGCAATGTCCGGCGTGGAGGCGCTGACGGCGGAGGAAATCGGCGCCCGCGCCGACGCCGCCATCGTCATGGGCGGCGACGGCACCATGCTCGGCATCGCGCGCCAGTTGGCGCCCTTCGACGTGCCGCTGATCGGCATCAACCAGGGCCGGCTCGGCTTCATGACCGACATCCCGCTCGAGCGCATGCTGCCGGTGCTGGAAGAAATCATGCAGGGCAAGTGCAAGGCCGAGCGCCGCACGCTGCTGGAAGGCCAGGTATTGCGCGACGGCGAGGTGATCCATGTTGGCATGGCGGTCAACGATGTCGTCGTCTCGCGCGGCGCCGGCGCCGGCATGGCCGAGCTGACGGTCGCCGTCGACGGCCATTTCATGTACAACCAGCGCTCGGACGGGCTGATCATTTCGACGCCGACCGGTTCCACCGCGTATGCGCTGTCGGCCGGCGGACCCTTGCTGCATCCCAGCCTGGGCGGCATCGTGCTGGTGCCGATCGCCCCGCATGCGCTGTCCAACCGGCCCATCGTGCTGCCCGATTCCAGCCTGATCGAGATCGAGGTCATGCGCGGGCGCGACATCAGCCTCAATTTCGACATGCAGACCTTTGCCAGCCTGGTGCCGCAAGACCGCATCGTCATCCGCCGCTCGCCGCACGCGATCACTTTCCTGCACCCCAAGGGCTGGAGTTATTACGACACCCTGCGCGAAAAACTGCACTGGAATGAATATCCGTCGGGCGAGGGCAAGCTCAGCTAGTTCAAGCGGCTCCCGTATCCCGCCGCCTCCTTACACCAACCTGCCACCTGCCACCTGCCACCTGCCCATGTTGCGTACTCTGTCCATCCGCGATTTTGTCATTGTCGATTCGATTGAACTGGAATTTTCCGCTGGATTCAGCGTTTTCACGGGCGAGACCGGCGCCGGCAAATCGATCCTGATCGATGCGCTGACCCTGGCGCTGGGCGGGCGCGGCGACGCCAGCGTGGTGCGCGAAGGCGCGGCCAAGGCCGACATCACGGCCGATTTCGGCGTCTCCGAACAGGCCGGAGCCTGGCTGGCTGCGCATGCCTTCGCCAGCGACGAGGGCGGGGCGCTGCTGCGCCGGGTGATCGACAACGCCGGCCGCTCGAAAGCCTATATCAACGGCATCGCCGCAACGGCGGCCCAATTGCGCGAACTGGGCGACATGCTGGTCGACATCCACGGCCAGCATGCCCACCAGTCGCTGCTGAAAAGCGAGGCCCAGCGCATCTTGCTGGACAGCCAGGCGGCCAGCAAGGATGCCGGCGCCGCCGCCGAGCTGAAGGTGGTCGCCGCTTCCTACAAGGCTTGGCGCGCACTGGCCAGGCAGCGCGAGGAATTCGAAACCAACGCCGCCAACGTGCTGTACGAGCGGGAACGGCTGGAATGGCAAGTCGCCGAACTCGACAAGCTGGCCGTGAAGCCGGGCGAGTGGCCCGACATCACCAACGAGCACAGCCGCTTGTCGCATGCGGCCAGCCTGCTGGAAGGGGCACAGGAAGCGCTGCTCGCGATTTCCGAATCGGACCATCCGCTGCTGTCGCAATTATCCTTGCTGAACCAGAAGCTCGGCAAACTGGCGGCGATCGACGCCGAACTCCAGCCCATCATCGATTTGATCGAACCGGCCCG
>DASYLQ010000078.1:0-9015 GCA_036009485.1 Janthinobacterium sp. | reverse complement strand
GGGCTTGTGGAGCGATTTGTTTGTCTCGGTGCCGCCGGCGCTGGCACACAAGGCATATGTGCAAGACTTTGTCAGCGTGATCCGCGAACAGTGCGCGTGCACGCTCGATGGTATCAAATTGCTATCCTAAAATTTGGAAATGGTTCCCATCATTTGACGTGGACATACTTGATCTTAATCAAGGTTCTTGTCAGGGTGGAGCTTAGGATGGTAGTCCCGCGGCGCGCCTCGCACCGCCCCACCCTATGAGGATATGCCCATGTTTTCCATCCCTGAACAATTATCTCTCGCCAGCAAGGCCATGGTCGAAGCCCACCTGGTCAGCGCGAATGCGTTTGCCCAGGCGGCTTTCGAGAGCGGCAACACCTTGGTCGAACTGAACGTCGGTGCCTTCAAGAAAACGCTGGCGGCGTTGACGGCGGCGGGCGAGCAATTGCTGACGGTTAGGGATACGCAGCAATTTTCCAGCCTGGCCACCCAGCATTCGCAACAGGCGATGGAACGCATCCGCGACTACGGCCGCCAGGCGGCCGATCTGGTGCAGGACAGCCGCAGCAAATTCAGCCGGGTAGCCGAATCCGAGGGCGCCGCCTCGCGGCAAAAAGTCGTCGAGTTGGTCGAGGCCGTCAAAAAGGCGCCGGCGGCCGCCGCCGCGCCGCTCAATACTTTTTTTAAAACGGCATTCCCGGCCGCGCATGAGGGGTATGATCGATTCGTGCAGGCCGGGGAGTCTACGCTTGCGAAGGGCGCAAAGGCGCAGCGCGAGGAATTGTCGGCATCTTGAAAGGGTGGTGAAGGCGGAAGTGTTAAAAATACAACACAAGCTTGCCGCCGCACTGGAATAGCGGCAGATACTTGGTTAAAATGCAAAAGAAAGTGTGTGTCGCGGATTTGATTAACATGACCTATGGTCAGCATATCGGAGAAACAAATGGATGATGTCGTTATCGTCGCCGCCGGCCGCACCGCCGTCGGCAAATTCGGCGGCAGCCTGGCCAGGATCCCGGCATCGGAACTGGGCGCCCATGTCGTCAAGGGCTTGATCGCCCGCACCGGAATCGATCCCAACCTGATCAGCGAAGCCATTCTCGGCCAGGTGCTGACGGCCGCCGTCGGCCAGAATCCGGCGCGCCAGGCCATCATCAAGGCGGGCTTGCCAAACACGATCCCGGCCTACACGATCAACAAGGTTTGCGGCAGCGGCCTGAAGGCGACCCACCTGGCGGCCCAGGCCATCAAGTGCGGCGACGCCAACATCGTCATTGCCGGCGGCCAGGAAAACATGAGCGCCGCGCCGCATGCGATGAACGGTTCGCGCGACGGCACCCGCATGGGCGAGATCAAGATGGTCGACACGATGATCATCGACGGCCTGTGGGACGTCTACAACCAGTACCACATGGGTATCACGGCCGAGAACGTCGCCAGGAAATTCGAGATTTCCCGCGCCGAGCAAGATGAATTCGCGCTGCAGTCGCAACTGAAGGCGGAAGCGGCGCAAAAGGCCGGCAAGTTCAAGGATGAAATCCTGGCGCTGGAAATCCCGGGTAAAAAAGGCAGCGTGGTGGTCGACAGCGATGAGTACATCAAGCCCGGCTCGACGCTGGAATCGCTGTCCAGCCTGCGCCCGGCCTTTTCCAAGGATGGCACCGTCACCGCCGGCAACGCTTCCGGCATCAACGACGGCGCCGCCGCCGTGATCATGATGTCGGCGACGATGGCCAAAGATCTCGGCCTGAAGCCGCTGGTGCGCATCAAGGCGTATTCCTCGTCCGCCCTGGATCCCGCCATCATGGGCATGGGGCCGGTCTCGGCGACCCGCCTGTGCCTGAAGAAGGCGGGTTGGACCCATCAGGATGTGGACTTGATGGAAATTAACGAAGCATTCGCGGCGCAGGCGATTGCCGTGAACAAGGAAATGGGCTGGGACACCAGCAAGATCAACGTCAATGGCGGCGCCATTGCAATTGGTCATCCCATCGGCGCGTCCGGCGCCCGCATCCTGGTCACCCTGATCCATGAAATGATACGGCGCGACGCCAAGCGTGGCCTGGCCTCGCTGTGCATCGGCGGCGGCATGGGCGTGGCTTTAGCCATCGAACGGGATTGAGACAGTAGCCAAACCTGGTTCGCTACGGTTTTGCGAGCGGTCTGTGCCAGACGATTTTTATATATCGGCAGTAAGAACGAGAGGGGACGAAAATGGCAAGAGTTGCGTTAGTAACCGGCGGGATGGGAGGCTTGGGCGAAGCGGTATGCTTCAAGCTGGCGGCACTGGGCTATGCGGTGTGTACCACGTATTCGCCCGGCAACCCGAAAGTCGCGGAGTGGCTCGCCACGACCCGCGACATGGGGTATAACTTCAAGGCCTATGAGTGCGACGTGGCCGACTACGATTCGGCCCAGGCTTGCGTGGCGGCGGTCGAAAAGGATCTCGGCCCGGTCGACGTGCTGGTAAACAATGCCGGCATCACGCGCGACATGACCTTCAAGAAAATGGACAAGCCGAACTGGGACGCCGTCATGGCCACCAACCTGGATTCCATCTTCAACATGACCAAGCCGGTCTGCGACGGCATGGTTGAACGCGGCTGGGGCCGCATCATCAATATTTCATCGGTGAATGCCCAGAAAGGCGCTTTCGGCCAAACCAATTATTCTGCCGCCAAGGCCGGCATCCACGGTTTCACCAAGGCGCTGGCGCTGGAAGTGGCGCGCAAGAACGTCACCGTCAACACCATCTCGCCCGGTTACATCGGCACCAAGATGGTGATGGCGATTCCGCAGGAAGTGCTGGACAACAAGATCATCCCGCAAATCCCCATGGGCCGCCTGGGCAAGCCGGAAGAAGTCGCCGGCTTGGTCGCCTACCTGGCGTCCGATGAGGCGGCCTTCGTTACCGGCGCCAATATTTCAATCAACGGCGGACAGCATATGTCTTGAAGCGGATGGCCGGGCTGCGCTTGGAGCCCGGCTTTCATTTTAAAGTGAAAGCACTGCCATGGCGGTGCTTTTTTTCGCCTGCGGCCAGGTATTCGCTACAATCGGCTATTCGCAGCAACCAAGGACAACGATGCCGGATCCGCTGAACCCCCTGTTTCCACCCGTGACGCCGCATCAGCACGGCATGCTGGCGGTCGACGACTTGCATACCATTTATTGGGAAGAGTGCGGCAACCCCGCTGGCGTGCCGGTGCTGTTCCTGCACGGCGGCCCAGGCGCCGGCCTGTCGCCGCAGCACCGGCGCTTCTTCGATCCGGTGTATTACCGCATCATCCTGTTCGACCAGCGCGGTGCCGGCAAGTCGGCGCCGTCCGGCGAATGGCGCCACAACACCACCGGGCTGCTGGTCGGCGACATCGAGCGCCTGCGTGAAAAATTCGGCATCGAAAAATGGCTGGTGTTCGGCGGTTCCTGGGGCTCGACGCTGGCGCTGGCCTATGGCGAGGCGCATCCCGAAGCCTGCCTGGGCTTTGTCTTGCGCGGCATCTTCCTGTGCACCCGGGCCGAGATCGACTGGTTCATCGAAGGCGTGCGCTGGTTCTATCCCGAGTTGTACGAGGAATTCGCCGCGCCGATTCCGCCGGAAGAGCGCGGCGACCTGCTGGCCGCCTACACCAGGCGCATCCTCAGCAGCGACCCGGCGCTGTACTGGCCGGCGGTGCGCGCCTGGAGCCGCTTCGAAGGGCGCCGCGTCTACCTGCTGCCGCAGCCGGAGGAAGCGCCCAACGATCTCCTCGACCTCGGCCTGGGCCGCCTCGAATCGCATTACATGAGCAATCTCGGCTTTTTCAGCGAAGACCAGCTGGTGCGCGAAGTCGGCCGCATCGCCCATCTGCCGGCGCTGATCGTGCAGGGGCGCTACGACGTCATCTGTCCGCCCCTGTCGGCCTACCGTCTGCACCAGGCCTGGCCGGGATCGGTGCTGCGGATGGTGCCCGACGCCGGCCACGGCGCGCTGGAGACCGGCATCGCCGCAGCGCTGGTGGCGGCCACCGAACAGTTCCGTGCCCACGGCCGCTTCTTTTGAACGGCCGCGTGCGCGGCGGGCTGCTACACTAGCGGAAATGCGGCAAGGCGGCGGTCCGGCGCATCGACCCGGCCGCCGCGCACAACAAGAATACAAGCGAGAATACAAGCGAGGATATCAGCGGGGATCCCAGCGCATCCATGAATATCCAGTTCGGCGACATCGGTCATATCATCCAGCTGGCGATCGCGCCGGTGTTCCTGCTGAGCGGCGTCTGCACCAACCTGATCGTGCTGACCAACCGCCTGGGGCGTATCATCGACCGCTCGCGCGTGCTGGAAGACCGGCTCGACATCGGCCCGAACGACCATTACATGCAGGAGCTCGACACGCTGTACGGGCGTTCGCGCCTGATCAATTACGCGATCTCGCTGAGCACCGTCTGCGGCCTGCTGATCTGCCTGGTCATCGCCATGCTGTTTTTCGGCGACACGCTCAACGTCACGCTCGACAAATACATCGCCGCGTTTTTCGTCTTCGCGGTGCTGGCCTTGATCGGCAGCTTTTGCTGCCTGCTGCGCGAGATTTTCATCGCCTCGAAGAGCATGCGTAACCGGCGCCACGTGCGCGCCGCGCGCTGACATCAGGCGTTTTTACCGTACTTTTTACCCAATAGAGTTTAGCCATGCACGACTATCAACGCCCCCCCACCCTGTACCGCTACGGCCGCCGTGGCGAGCTTGAATTGGCGCTGTCGCTGGGCCAGTTCCGCCTGACGCCGGCCGCCAACTGTCTCACGCTGAGTTTCTCGCAAGCCTGGGACAAGAAACTGTTCGACCTGTTCGCGCCCGCCGACAGCTGCCTGATCATCCACAACACCGAGGAATTCGGCGAGCGCATGCACCGCGCCGTGCAGCGCGCGCTGCCCAGCTGGGCCGGCATCGACGGCGCCGTCGAATACGGTGCCCGCGCCGCGCTGGGCACGGCCTTCACCAAGACCAGCCACGAGGCGAACGAAAGGGAATGGCTGTTTGCCTGGCGTTCGATGCAGCAGCAGGCCAGCATGAATCCGGTGGTGGTCAAGATCGGCAGCCTGGAAAACTTCGCCGAGCTGCGCGACCGCGACACGTATCTGGCTTGACCGGCCGAACGCGCCTATTTGGCCTGGGCTTGCGCCGGCCGTGACGACAGCGTGCCGGCCGGTTCCGGATCGCGCTTGCTGTCGAGGCGGGTCAGCACGGCGCCCATCATGCGCTCGATATCGCCGCGTATCATCTGCGAACCGAGGATGCCGGGCACATAGAAATTCGGCGCCAGCCTGCCGCTGTAGACGATGCGCGTGCCGCCCGTCTCGGGCACCGGGATCAGTTCCCAGTGCGACTCGTAATGCTTCATGTCGCCCGAAATGAGGGCGATGTCGATCGCCGTCATCGGCGTTTCGGTGGCCCGCACCACCAGGTGGATGGACTTCGACATGAACAGGAAACGGGCGGTGCCGAACTGCTCGATGATGGCTTCGTTGCCGTTGCGGGACAACACCTTGCAAGACTCCAGGTCGGGCACGAACTCATCCATCCGTTCGTAAGTCGTCAAGACCTTCCACACCGCCGCCGGCGGCGCCAGCACGGCGCCGGTGGCGTCGACTTCGTACACATGCATCGCATCGACCTCGACGCGCCGCACCGAAACATCCAGTTTCGGCGCCTCCAGCCTGGGCGACTGCGCCATGGCCGGCGCAAAACACACAAACAGCAAGCAGAGGATAAGTCGCATCATCCGTCCAGCGTACGGGAAAGGATGGTGGAATACAAGCACAGCACAAGTCGCTTACAAAAAAGCCGGCGGGGGAATTTAGCGACCACAGCGGCCTCAATGTCCGCCGTGCTCCTGGCCTTTCTCCAAGGCCTCCAGCACGTGCCGGGACATGCCCTGCGCCAGTTCCTGCTCGCCGATAAAGACCTGGCCGGCGCGCTCGCTGCGCAATAGTTCGGCTTCCTCTTCATTGTGGGTCCGCACCACGGTGCGGATATCGGGATTCAGCGCGCGCGCGGTTGCGATCATCGCCCGCACATGAAAGGTGTCCGGCGTGGCGATCACCAGCATCGCGGCGCGCGCGATATGCGCCTGGATCAGCACCGCCGGCTCGCTCGCGTTGCCGGCCACCGCCGCGATGCCGCGCTTGCGCAACTGGTCGACGAGCTCGCGGTTTTGCTCGGCCACAACGAAGGCGATGCCGCGTTCCTGCAGCGCCTGGGCGATGCGCCGGCCGACCCGGCCATATCCTACCAGCACCACCTGGCCGGCCAGCTTCTTCTGGTCCACGCTGGGCGGCAATTCCGCCAGCGGATCGCTCGGGCGTTCGAACGTGCCCGCGAAATCGGTGGCGCCGATCCAGCGCCGCAGCGGCTTGGCGGCGCTGAAGACCAGCGGATTCAGGGTGATCGACAGGATGGCGCCGGCCAGGATCAGGCTTTGCCCTTCGTGCGGCATCAGGCCGAGCGAGATGCCGAGCGCCGCCAGGATGAACGAAAACTCGCCGATCTGCGCCAGGCTGGCCGAGACGGTCAGCGCCGTCAGCAGCGGATAGCGCAGGGCCAGCACCAGCAGGAAGGCGGCCAGCGACTTGCCGAGAATGATGATGGCGCACACGGCCAGCACGTGCAGCGGCTGTTGAACCAGGATGGACGGTTCGAACAGCATGCCGACCGAGACGAAGAACAGCACCGCGAAGGCGTCGCGCAGCGGCAGCGATTCCTCGGCGGCGCGATGGCTCAGTTCCGATTCGCGCAGCACCATGCCGGCAAAGAAGGCGCCCAGCGCGAACGAGACGCCGAACAGCGTGGTGGCGGCGTAGGCGATGCCGACGGCGGCGGCGATCACGCACAGCGTGAACAGCTCGCGCGAGCCGGTGCGCGCCACCTGCCACAGGATCCACGGGAACAGCTTGCGTCCGACCAGCAGCATGAAGGCGAGGAAGACGGCGACCTGGCCGAAGGTGAGGGCCAGCGTGGTCCACAGGGTGGCGCCGGCGCCCGGGCTGGTGCCGCCCAGCGAACCGGCCAGCGGCGGCAGCAGCACCAGCACCAGCACGGTGACCAGGTCTTCCACCACCAGCCAGCCGACGGCGATGCGGCCGTTGAGGGAATCGAGGATGCCGCGCTCCTCCAGCGCGCGCAGCAGCACCACGGTGCTGGCCACCGACAGCGCCAGGCCGAAGACCAGGCCGCCGCCTATGCTCCAGCCCCACCCGTGCGCCAGTCCCATGCCCATCGCCGTGGCGACGGCGATCTGCAGCACCGCGCCGGGCAGGGCGATGCGCCGCACCTCCCACAGGTCGTCCAGCGAAAAATGCAGGCCGACGCCGAACATCATCAGCATCACGCCGATCTCCGCCAACTGGGCGGCCAGCGCGGTGTCGGCGACAAAACCCGGCGTGGCCGGCCCGATCAGGATGCCGGCCGCCAGGTAACCTACCAGCGCCGGCAATTTCAGGCGGGTGGCGATGAAGCCGAAGACGAGGCCGGCCCCGAGGGCGGCGGCGATGGTGGTAATCAGGCCGATGTTATGGGGCATGCGCGGGCGGCTCCTTATGGCAAAAGTTATCGGAAGGCTAAGTATAAGCTGTCCGATGAGCCGCCGCGCAAGCGCTGCTGCTACACCTTGCGCACCACCACGCAGCCGATCGAATAACCGGCGCCGAAGGAGCAGATCACGCCCAGTGCGCCGGCCGCCAGGTCGTCCTGGTGGTTGTGGAAGGCGATGATCGAGCCGGCCGACGAGGTGTTGGCGTAGCTGTCGAGGATCACCGGCGCTTCGCCCGGCCCGGCGTCGCGGCCCAGCACCATGCGCGTGATCAGTTGGTTCATGTTCAGGTTGGCCTGGTGCAGCCAGTAGCGGCTGACCTGGGCCACTTCCAGGCCGGCTGCGGCGATGCCGGACTTGATCGTCTCGGCCGCCATCGGGCAGACCTCCTTGAACACTTTGCGGCCCTGCTGGAGGAACAGCTTGTCCGGCTGGCCGCCGCCGGCTTCGTCGAAGCGGTTCAGGAAGCCGAAGTTGTTGCGGATATTGTTCGAGTAACTGGTCTTCAGCTTGGTGTCGAGGATCTCGAACCGGTACGGCGACGTCGCCGCCTCCTTCGCTTCCAGCACGATTGCGGTGCAGGCGTCGCCGAAGATGAAGTGGCTGTCGCGGTCGCGCCAGTTCAGGTGGCCGCTGGTGATTTCCGGGTTCAGCACCAGCACCGCGCGCGCCTGGCCGCTCTGGATCGCCGCCACCGCGGTCTGGATGCCGAAGGTGGCCGAGGAACAGGCCACGTTCATGTCGAAGCCGTAGCCGTCTATGCCCAGCGCGGCCTGCACTTCGACCGCCATGGCCGGGTAGGGCCGCTGCATATTGCTGCAGGCGACCAGCACCATGTCGATGTCGGCGGCGCTGCGGCCGGCGCGCTCCAGCGCCCGGCGCGCGGCGGCGACGGCCATCTCGGCCTGCAGCGAGATCTCCTCGTCGCTGCGCTGAGGGATGCGCGAGACCATGCGCGCCGGGTCGAGGATGCCTTCCTTTTCCATCACGAAGCGCGACTTGATACCGGACGCCTTTTCAATGAAGGCGACGCTGGACATGTCGATGGCCGTCACCGCGCCGGCGGCGATGGCGGCCGCGTTGTCGGCGTTGAAGCGCTCGGCGTAGGCGTTGAAGCAGGCGACGAGTTCTTCGTTCGAGATCGAAAAGGGCGGCGTATACAGGCCGGTGCCGCTGATGACGACAGGTTTCATGGGTGGCTTTCAAGTAAGGTGCGGTGTCTGGGCCGATGCGTGAGCAAATTCTACACAAAAGCGTCTTCGCCGCGCCAAAAAGAACGGCGCCTCGCGGGCGCCGTGTCTGTAGCGATCGGACCATCCGATCAGGCCGCAGCCTATTTCTTGTCCGCGTCCTTCGTGCCGGCGTCGCTCTGGACGATTACCGGGGCCGCCTTGACCACCTGCACCGGGCGTCCCTGCAAGTGGTTCAGCGCCTGCGCCAGCTGGAAATCGTCCTTGCCGCCG
>DASYLQ010000077.1:0-3101 GCA_036009485.1 Janthinobacterium sp. | reverse complement strand
GCAACCGTATACCGCCGGCCTGAACCGCTTGAACAAGCTATGGGTATACACCAGCCGCGGCACCGGTTACTGGGGCCCGCCGAAACGCTTCGGCGCCCCGGCGGAAATCACCCGCCTGCGCCTGGTGCCGGCCGCCGGCAGTGTCTGACGCGCCCTGAAATAAGCCGCGCCGCTCAGGCAGCGTTCAATATTT
Source organism: Janthinobacterium sp. (assembly GCA_036009485.1). Classification (GTDB taxonomy): domain Bacteria; phylum Pseudomonadota; class Gammaproteobacteria; order Burkholderiales; family Burkholderiaceae_D; genus Janthinobacterium. The sequence goes on along the minus strand of DASYLQ010000077.1, from coordinate 2,908 downwards.
CCGCGGCCGGTGCGCCTCCGGGCGACGCCTCGCCGGGCGGCACCAGGTCCAGCTCGTTGTCATGGAATTGCGCCAGCGAAGTCCGGTGCGCGATGCTGATCACTGCACTGTTCGGCAATCGCTCGATCAGCGCCTGGTACAACATGCTTTCCGTCTCGGCGTCGAGGGCGCTGGTGGCTTCGTCGAGGAAGATGAAGTCCGGCCGGTGCAACAGCACCCGCGCAAACGCCAGCCGCTGCTGTTCGCCGCCGGACAATTTTTGCTGCCAGTTATCGCTCTGCCCCAGGGAATCCGTGTATTGCGCCAAGCCACACTGGATCAGCACGCGGCGGCACAGTGCATCGTCGAAGGCGGATGCGTCGGCGGGATAACACATGGCCGACTTGAAATTTCCGCTTGGAATATAACTGCGCTGCGGCAAGAACATCAGTTCGGCGCCGGCCGGCAGGTTGATGCGGCCGCTGCCGTGCGGCCACAGGCCGGACAAGGCGCGCAGCAAGGTGCTCTTGCCGGTACCGGACGGGCCGCGCACCAGCCAGCGCTGGCCCGGCGCGAAATGCAGCGCCGGCACATCGGCCAGCACGGCGCCGCCCGGCTTGTGCAGTTGCAAGGCCTCGGTCGACACATGCGGCTGTTCCACGCGCTCGACGACAAAACCGCTGACCCGGTTTTGCGCCTTGTGGATAGAACAGGACAGATCGCGCAGGCGCTGCGCCACCGCCATCCAGTCGGTGAATTCGACGTAGGAATTGGTGAAGAAACTCAGGTTCATGTTCAGCGCGCCGAAAGCGCCGGTGACGCGGGTAATGCCGCCCAGCGTGATCTCGCCGGCCAGATAGCGCGGCAGCGCCGCCAACGTCGGCAGGGGTGCGAATATATGGCCGTAGGTATTCGTCGTCAGGCCTAGCTTGACGGAGCGGACGATGATGGCGATGACGTTGTCGCGGATATGCTCGAAGCGCTGCATCAGCCGCTGCGACTCGCGCGCGCCGCCGCCGTAGAAGGCGATCTGTTCGGCGTTTTCGCGCAATTGCATGGCGCCGTGGCGGAAATCGGCCTCGACGGTATGGCGGTGCATATTCAAGCCGATCAGCGCCTTGCCGACCCAGTGCGCCAGCACAAAACTGCCGATGGTGTAGGTGAACGACAGATACACCATATAGCCGGGGATGTGCACGTGCAAGCCGGCCAGCTGGAACTCCAGCGGTCCGGAGAGCTGCCACAGCAGCATGGTGAAGGTGATCGCGCTGACCGTCACGCCGATCGCGTTCAGCGTCAGGTTCAGGGTCGACTGGACGAACTGGCGCACATCTTCCGCGATGCGCTGGTCGGCGTTGCTCAGCACGCCCTCGCGCTCGATATCGTAAAAGACGTGGGCTGCGGTCCAGTCGTTCAGGAAGCGCGAGGTCATCCAGGTGCGCCAGGACAATTCCAGCATGCCCTGCAAGGCTTGCCGCGACAGCGTCGCGCAACCGCTGGCCACGCCGACGCCGACGCTGAACAGCAGCGCCGGCTCCAGCAGCGACCAGCGCCGGTTCACCAGCGCATCGGTGACATCGCCCAGCAGGCGGTTGCCCCACAGTTGCAGGTAGATTCCGCCAAAGATGACCGCCAGCGTGCCGGCCAGTTGCAGCACTGCCTTCCATCCCTGTTTCGACAGCCAGAATGGAAGGACTAGTAGTTGAAAGCCTGATCTGGCTGGCTCAGGCGCAGCTAAAGTCATGGCAACTCCTGTTGAATATCACTCAAGCCGATTTGCCATAAGCATGGGTACGCCACCGATGACGAGACGGCAATTGATGATAATACAGAAGGGAAAAAGCTCGAGGCCGGGGACGCCAATCGTGCGCGGGTCTATTGGGTCTATTTTATCCGGCCAGCGCTACGCTTATCCTCGTTGCGCTTCGCCTCATGGTCCAGGAACATGCTGCCGAGCTTGAACCAGGCTTCGTTCGACATCACCCTTTGCGCCAGCGGCAACAATTGCCGCTCTTCCATCTCCAGGCGCGCCAGCAGGTTCTGGCAATACTGATCGAGCGCGCGGCACAGGTGCTTCACCTGGCGCACGCCTGACGCGACGCGGCGCAGGCGTTTGCGCACCGAACACAGCATCGCACCGCCAAGCGAACTCAAGGATTGCATGTCGGCCAGCATCGGCGCGGCATCGACACAGGCGTGGCGCAGCGCCGGCATCAGGCAGGTCTCGACCTTGCGCTGGTGGCGCACTTCGGCGAATTGCGTCAGCTCATAGACTTGCGAAGCGATCAAGGCGGCGTCGATCGCTTGCGGCTTGTTGGACACGGCCCGGACGTGCTGCAAGAGCCGCGTGATGAAATTGCGTTCTTTTTTCTGTTCGACCGTCAGGGTCAGCAGGGCGTAAGTGGCAGTTAGCATGGGCGACTCCGGAAAAGCTTTTCTCCGGTTGCGCGGCGAGAAGGAACGACGCGCCCGGTGAAAGACATAACCTTAACGCTCAAGCGGGCTGGCCTGACAAGCTCTTACAATTTTTCACATATTGCTAACAGGGATTAATTTGTGTGAGCGCTAAATCACGGGCTAAATCACAGGGTAAATCACAGGGTAAATCACAGGGGCTAAATCACCATTCCCTGCTGGATAGCTGGCTTTCGCGCCAGCAACTGCGACAGCTTTCGCAAGGCGGCGGCCAGGCGACTCCGCTCCCTGATGCCGCCCAGCGAGATGCGGATGGCATTGGGCGGCCTGGCGCCCGCATAAAAGGCGTCCGAGGACGTGACGGCAAGGCCTTGCGCGCGCGCGGCCAGCGCCAGATTCTGCGAGGTCCAGTAGTCCGGCAAGGCCAGCCATACGTGGATGCCGCCGACGGCCAGCAGCCCTTTTGTTTGCTGATCAAGGTAGTCCAACATGTCGCGCAAGCGATAGCGCACGG
>DASYLQ010000076.1:0-10167 GCA_036009485.1 Janthinobacterium sp. | reverse complement strand
ATTGAAATCCTTCGAATGCAGCATCGGGCGCGGCAGCTTGTACGCCAGCGGATCGCCGAATTCGGCCAGCCGCGAGATCGCCGGCCCGCCCGGATAGCCCAGCCCGAGCAGCTTGGCCGACTTGTCGAAGGCTTCGCCGGCGGCGTCGTCCAGCGTCTCGCCCAGCAGCGTGTACTGGCCGACGCCGTCGACCCGCATCAGCTGGGTGTGGCCGCCCGAGACCAGCAGCGCGACGAAGGGGAATGCCGGCGGCTGCGACGCCAGCAGCGGCGACAGCAGGTGGCCCTCAAGATGGTGGATGCCGAGCACCGGCTTGGCTATCGCCAGTCCGAGGCTGCAGGCGACCGAGGAGCCGACCAGCAGCGCGCCGGCCAGGCCCGGCCCCTGGGTATAGGCGATGGCGTCGATGTCGGCCAGTTTGGCGCCGGACTTGGCCAGTACTTCTTCCAGCAGCGGGATGGCGCGGCGGATATGGTCGCGCGAAGCCAGTTCCGGCACCACGCCGCCGTATTGTTCGTGCATCGCGACCTGGGAATAGAGCGCGTGCGACAGCAGGCCGCGCTGCGTGTCGTACAGCGCCAGGCCGGTTTCGTCACAGGAGGATTCGACGCCGAGAACAATCATGAAGGGACAACCGCAAGATGATAAACCCGCCATTGTAAAGGAAAGCGCCCGGGTCGCACCTAGGGGGCGCACTATTAATGCCAGCCGCCGCACTGACTCAGTGCGATGCTTGGCAAATCGGCACGCTTGTAATGCATGCCATCCCGCCGCCCCGGGGCGAGTTCGTGGCATTGCTTTTGCTTATGGATTGGATAAGGACCGGTGTATACGGCGCGGCGCCTGCCGGCCAGCTCACTATGCCGACCATCCAGCTTGAGGAGACCACGATGCCGGAACAATGGAAGTTGATCTGCAAGGTAAAGGATATTCCACCGCTGGGCGTGCGCGTGGTGCAGCGCGGCCTGGCGTGGCAGGAATTGCCCGGCGTGGCGCTGTTCCGCGCCGGCGACGACGGCATTTTCGCGCTGCTGGACCGTTGTCCGCTTGGCGATGGCCCGCTGTCGCAAGGCATCGTCGGCGCCGCGCGGGTGACTTGTCCGCTGCATACCTGGGACATCGACCTGGCCACCGGCCGCGCCGCCGCGCCGGAGCAGGGCAGTGCGCGCGTGTATGCGGTCAGGATCGAGGATGGCAGGATTTATTTGGACGGCAATGAATTGAATGCGCCGGCCAGCAAGGCGGAGGCGGCATTGGCCGGATCCTTCTCGGTATCGACGCACATCGTGACCGCTTAGCTGGCGTAGCTGAGTATCGCCCCGGGCGCTTGCATCGAAGGCGCGGGCGCCTTCGATGCCTCCTTACGCCGCCTTGGCCGGTTCCGGCGCCGGGCGCAAACGCAGTTGTCCGGCTGCCTCGCGCAGCATCGCCGCCGTGGTGTCCCAGTCGATGCAGCCGTCCGTCACCGAGCAGCCATAGACCAGTTGCGACAGGTCTTGCGGGATCTTTTGGTTGCCGCCGACGATATTCGATTCGATCATCACGCCGACCAGCGAGCGGTTGCCGTGGCGGATCTGGTTGATCACGTCGGCCATCACCAGCGGTTGCAGTTCCGGTTTCTTGTAGCTGTTGGCGTGCGAGCAGTCGACCACCAGGTTGGCCGGCAGCCCGGCCTTGGCCAGCGCCTGTTCGGCGATGGCGATCGAGACCGAGTCGTAGTTCGGGCGGCCGTCGCCGCCGCGCAGCACCACATGGCCATAGGCGTTGCCGCGCGTGCGCACGATGGCGACGTTGCCTTCGCTGTTAATGCCGAGGAAGGAGTGCGGATGCGCCGCCGACAGGATGGCGTTGACGGCGATGCCGATGTCGCCGTCGGTGCCGTTCTTGAAGCCCACCGGCGTCGACAGGCCGGACGACATTTCGCGGTGCGTCTGCGATTCCGTGGTGCGGGCGCCGATGGCGGTCCAGGCGATCAGGTCGCCCAGGTATTGCGGCGAGATCGGGTCCAGCGCCTCGGTGGCGGTGGGCAGGCCCAGTTCGCAGACGTCGAGCAGGAACCGGCGTGCCTTTTCCATGCCGGCGTTGACGCGGAAGGAATCGTCCATGTCCGGATCGTTGATATAGCCTTTCCAGCCGGTGGTGGTGCGCGGCTTTTCGAAATACACGCGCATCACCAGCAGCATGGTGTCGGCCACTTCGGCCTGCAACGCCTTCAGGCGGCGGGCGTAATCGAGGCCGGCGACCGGATCGTGGATCGAGCACGGCCCGACCACTACGAACAGGCGCGCATCCTTGCGGTCGATGATGTTGCGCAGCGCTTCGCGGCCTTGCATGACGGTGGCGAAGGCGCTGTCGCTCAGCGGCAGCTTCGCATGCAGTTCCGCCGGCGTCGGCATCGGCGCGAAAGAGGTGACGTTTATGTTTTCAATGTCTGGCGTATTCATGATTCGGCTCTCGGTATGGCGATCGTATGGAGCCCTTAGTGTAGCGGAATGCGCCTGCCACTGCCCAGACCCCTAAAACGGCGGGGCCGGCATCGGCCGGCTGGAAAGGACAGGGCGATTCCGTGTAAAGTAACGGCATGACGACACTGACCCCCATCGAACCTCTGCTGCCCGAGAACGCCCCTTTCCCGGCTGCCCGCTTCATCAAGGAAATCGGCCGCGGCAAGAATGGCGCGCGCAACATGTCGCGCGCCGACGCCCAGGCGCTGTATGCCGCCATGCTGGAAGGCCGCGTGTCCGACCTGGAAATGGGCGGCATCTTGCTGGCGATGCGCATCAAGGGCGAGTCCGTGGACGAGATCGCCGGCTTCCTGGATGCCGCCGAAGCTTCCTTCGAAGCGCTGGCGGCGCCGGCGTGCGGCTATGCGCCGGTGCTGATCCCGAGTTACAACGGCGCGCGCAAGATGGCCAACCTGACCGCATTGCTGGCCCTGCTGCTGGCGCGCGAGGGCGTGCCGGTGCTGGTGCACGGCGTCGCCACCGATCCCGGCCGCGTGACGACAGCGCAAGTGTTCCAGGCGCTGGGCTTGCAGCCGGCGGCCTCGCACGCCGAGGCCGAAGCCGATTTCGCCCGCGGCCAGCCAAGCTTCCTGGCCATCGAAACGCTGGCGCCGCGCATGGCGCGCATCCTGGCGATGCGCCGCGTGCTGGGCGTGCGCAATTCGACGCATACCCTGGTCAAGATCATGCAGCCGTTTGCCGGGCCGGCCTTGCGGCTGGTGTCCTACACCCATCCCGAATACCTGGAAATGCTGGGCGAATATTTCACGACGGCGGCGCCGCGGCAGCGCGGCGACGCCTTCCTGATGCGCGGCACCGAGGGCGAGACCGTGGCCAACGCCAACAAGGCGCAGCGGATCGACTGGTTCCATGGCGGCGAGCGCACGGTGCTGGTGGAAAAGCAGCTTGATGTGACGGCATTGCCGGTATTGCCGGCCGAGCGCGATGCGGCCACGACGGCGGCCTGGATCCAGGCCGTGCTGGAAGGCAGGATTCCAGTGCCGGCGTCGATCGCCGAACAGGTGGCGCAGTGCCTGAAAGTGTCGACGGCCTTGTCGGCCTAGCTTGTTATTTCCAGTCCGGACGGCCGCCGGCGTTTACAATGCCGCTTTGAATCAGCGCTGGACCGGAATTTTTTATGGCAAAACAATTTGATGTGGCAGTGATCGGGGCGGGCGCGGCCGGCATGATGTGCGCGGCGGTGGCGGCTCAGCGCGGCAAGCGCGTGGTATTGATCGATCACGCGGCCAAGCTGGCTGAAAAGATCCGCATCTCCGGCGGCGGACGCTGCAATTTCACCAATCTGCACGCCGGTCCGCAAAATTTTCTGTCGCAAAATCCGCATTTCTGCAAAAGCGCCTTGTCGCGCTATACGCCGACCGACTTTCTGGCGCTGGTCAAGAAATACCGCATCGGCTATCACGAAAAGCACAAGGGCCAGTTGTTTTGCGATGAATCGGCCGAGCAAATCATCCAGATGCTGAAGGACGAGTGCGCCGCCGCCGACGTGCACTGGCGCATGCCGTGCAAGGTGGAAGCGGTGCAGCACGGCGCGCACGGCGGCTTTCGCCTGGACACCGATAGCGGCGACATAGCCGCCGCCAGCGTCGTCATCGCCAGCGGCGGCTTGTCGGTCCCGAAGATAGGCGCGAGCGATTTCGGTTACCGCATCGCCCAACAGTTCGGCTTGAAGATGGTCGAGCCGCGCCCGGCCCTGGTGCCGCTGACCTTCGACGACAAAGCCTGGGCGCCGTTTGTGCCCTTGGCCGGCATCGCGCTGGAAGTCGAGGTCGAGACCGGTTCGCTGAAAGGGCGCAATCCGGACGGCGCCCGTTTTCGCGAAGATTTGCTGTTCACCCATCGCGGCCTGTCCGGCCCGGCAATCCTGCAAATTTCCAGTTTCTGGCAGCCGGGCGCGCCGATCACCATCAATTTGTTGCCGGAAATGGATGTGGCGCAGACGCTGATCGAAGGCAAGGGCAGCATCAAGAAGCAGTTGGGCAACGTCATGTGCCAATGGTTGCCGGCGCGGCTGGCGGATGGATTGCTCGCCGCCAACGGTTTGGCGCTGGATGCGCGCCTGGCCGACATGCCGGATGCGCAATTGCGCAAGCTGGGCGCCGCCATCAACCAGTGGTCCATCGTGCCCAACGGTTCCGAAGGTTACCGCAAGGCCGAGGTGACGCGCGGCGGCATCGATACGCGCGAACTGTCGCAGCAAAGCATGATGGCGAGCAAGGTGCCTGGTCTGTATTTCATCGGCGAAACGGTCGACGTCACCGGCTGGCTGGGCGGCTATAATTTTCAGTGGGCCTGGGCGTCGGGCGTGGCGGCGGGGCTGGCGCTGCAATAATGATATCGGCGGCTGGCCGGGCATTCCTCCGGCTTGTACGCCTCTTTTCCGGCACCGTGCTTTCTGCAACAAATTGCGTGCCATGGATGGGACTTCCTTTTTCAGCCAAAAGCTGCTACTATCTACCTCTTCCCATAAAACAACGGTTTGAATTTTTACATGACCACTATTCGCCTTAAAGAAAACGAGCCGTTCGAAGTCGCAATGCGTCGCTTCAAGCGCACTATCGAAAAAACCGGTCTGCTCACCGAACTGCGCGCACGCGAGTTCTACGAAAAGCCAACGGCTGAGCGCAAGCGCAAGCTGGCCGCTGCTGTCAAGCGCCACTACAAGCGCATCCGCAGCCAGCAACTGCCGAAAAAATTATTCTAAGAATGTTCATTCGGAATTAACCAGTTGTCTGGCGCGCTGTTCGCCACGGGTTATTTCTGTTGAGTCGCATGCCCGCTCCGGTTCGCCGCAGCGGGCGTTCGCATTTTAACGCCGAATTTTTACCGATCACCACTCCTTGGGAGGCCGCTATGGGCTTGAGAGAACAAATCACCGAAGACATGAAAACCGCGATGCGCGCCAAGGAGGCCGGCAAGCTGGGCACCATCCGCCTGTTGCTGGCCGAAATCAAGCGCAAGGAAGTCGACGAGCGCATCGAAGTCACCGATGCCCAGGCCCTGGCGATCATCGAAAAGATGATCAAGCAGCGCAAGGATTCGATCTCGCAATTTGAAGCGGGCGGCCGCGCCGACCTGGCCGATATTGAAAAAGCCGAGTTGGCCATCTTGTCGGCGTATATGCCGGCCGGCTTGTCGGACGAGGAAATCGGCGCCGAAGTGACCGCCGCCGTGGCCGCTTCCGGTGCCGCCGGGCCGCAGGATATGGGCAAGGTCATGGCCATCCTGAAGCCGAAGCTGGCGGGACGCGCCGACATGACGGCAGTGTCCGGCCTCGTCAAGAAGGCCCTGTCGCCGGCCTGAGCCTGCGGGGAACTCGACAAGCTAGTTCAAGTTCCCCTTGTGAAACCGAGCGTTGTCCAATGTCAATGTTAAACTGCGCGCGGCGTTATAGCCTGATCCAACTCAAGACCCGCCCAGCCCCGTGATTCCACAATCTTTCATTTCCGACTTGCTGAATCGCGTCGACATCGTCGACGTGGTCGGGCGCTACGTGCAACTGAAAAAAGGTGGCGCCAATTTCATGGGCCTGTGCCCGTTTCACAGCGAAAAATCCCCCAGCTTTACCGTCAGTCCGACCAAGCAGTTTTATCACTGCTTCGGCTGCGGTGCGCATGGCACCTCGATCGGTTTCTTGATCGAATATTCCGGCATGGGTTTCGTCGATGCGGTCAAGGACCTGGCTCAGGGCGTCGGCATGGTCGTGCCTGAGATGGATGACAAGATCCCGCCGGCCCAGCGCGCCCAGCAGCAAGCCCAGAGCATGGCCCTGTCGGACGCGATGACCCAGGCTTGCGACTATTACCGCGGCCAGTTGCGCGGCGCCGCCGACGCCATCGCCTACCTGAAAAACCGCGGCTTGACGGGCGAGATTGCGGCCCGCTTCGGCATGGGCTTTGCGCCCGGCGGCTGGGACAACCTGCGCTCGGTCTTCCCCGATTACGAGGCGGTGGCCTTGGCCGAGGCTGGCCTGGTGATCGACCGCAGCGACGAGGACGGCGCCAACCGCAAGCGTTACGACCGTTTTCGCGAGCGCATCATGTTCCCGATCCGCAATACCAAAGGCCAGGTCATCGGCTTCGGCGGACGGGTGATGGACCATGGCGAACCGAAATACCTGAATTCCCCCGAAACGCCGCTGTTTTCCAAGGGTTTCGAGTTGTACGGCTTGTTCGAGGCGCGCCAGGCCATCCGCGAGGCCGGCTATGTGCTGGTGACCGAAGGTTATATGGACGTGGTGGCCCTGGCGCAGATGGGCTTTCCACAAGCCGTGGCGACGCTGGGCACCGCTTGCACGACGACCCATGTGCAAAAACTGCTGCGCCAGACCGACACGGTGATTTTCAGTTTCGACGGCGACAAGGCCGGCCGCCGCGCCGCCCGCCGCGCGCTGGACGCCTGCCTGCCGCATGTGTCTGACAACAAGACCATCAAGTTCCTGTTCCTGCCGGCCGAGCACGATCCAGACAGTTATATCCGCGAGCACGGCGCCGCCGGTTTCGAGCAAGCGGTGCAGGAAGCGATGCCGCTGTCGCAATTCCTGCTGAAGGAAGTGACGGCCGAGCATGACCTCGATTCGCCGGAAGGCCGCGCCCGCGCCCAGTTCGACGCCAAGCCGCTGCTGCAGGCGATGGCGCCGTCGGCCTTGCGCCTGCAAATCGTGCGTGGCCTGGCTACACTGACGCAATCGACGCCGTCCGAGATCGAAGCGCTGTTCGAGCTGGCCAAGCCGGTGTCGGTGGCGCGCCGCGCCCCTGCGCGTTCGGGCCGGCCGGAACCGGTCGGGCTGGAGTTGCAGATCATCCGCATCCTGGTTGCGCATCCATCGCTGGCGCTGGGCCTGGACCAGGCGGCGCTGGATTGTTTCCAGCATTTCGGCGCCGAATCGGCCGAGCGTCTGTACCACCTGATTGCGCTGGCGCAAGAGCTGGGACCGCAGGGCAGTTTTGCCGCGCTGGCACAGCAATTGAAGGAAATGGGGCCGGAATACGATGCCATCATCGGCGAAATCGCCGCCGATCCCGAGTCCGACTATGACGCTGTGCGCTTGTGGATGGTCGGCGCGGTGCGCCAGATCAAGATGGATCGCTTGAAAATGGAATTGAGCCAGCTGTTCTCCAGCGGTTTGTCATCCGATGAAATTACCGTACGCTACCGCGAACTGACCTCACAGCAAGATCAACTGCTGCGGGAAGCGGCTGCGGAGTTGCCGGTTCGCTAAGCGCTATTGCGTTAAACGGGGGCTGGTGTTAATAATACGTTAATGCCGATGCGACAAAACCGGGGTTGCGGCTGCGCTTCTGGTCAGACTGGAAATTGCGCAAGTGCGTGCTATAATAAAACGCTAAGTGTCATATGCATGGCCATGGCATTGAAATTTCGGAAATGGTGTTTGTTTTCAGTAAGTTAGGCTCTTGATCGACGCAGATGGACAGCGTCGGCGGCCAGGGCCAGCTTTTGGTTTCGGCGGCGCGGCGTGGCCAGCGCCGATGGCAAGCGGTTCCGCTTGGCCAGCCAACCATTCTTTGGCGCTCGCCTCCAACTCTGTCCGATGCAGCAAACCGTGCCGAAATGGCCGAAGAAGGCCGGATCGGGCTGATTGCGCCGGACGCGGATCGCGGCCAACGTGGTGTAAGTAACGTAACAGTGTCGGACTTGCGCGGTCGGCAGGTTCGAAGATGGTGGCTAGTCAGGATGCTCTTGAAAACCGCGATGGTCGGTTACACATAGCGTTTTGGAAAGCCGGCAGCAAACTTTATCCTAATCCACCGTAAAGCAAGTCGTTGTGTAATCGAAAGCGCCTGTGCCAATCAAGAAACCCGAACCCAAAGTGGCTATGAAGCCTGCAAAAGTTGCCGCGAAAGCTGAAAAAGCGATCGACAAACCGGAAGCGCGCGTCACCAGTACCAGTGCGCCGGCGGTCAACCAGACGACCGACGCCGCCGCCCTGGCCGCGATCGATACCTCCGGTTACGTCTTGCCGTCGGTAAAAGTACCGGGCAGGCGCGGCCGAAAACCCAAAGAATTCCAACCCGAGAACGATGAAGTCGCGGCGCTGAATGCCGTCGAGCGCGCCGAACTGAAGGCCGTCGACAAGGCCAAGGCCAAGGACCGCAAGGCGAAGGAGCGCGCGCTGCTGAAAGACGCGTTCTCGTCCGACACCGAGGCGACCGAGGAAGAGCTCGAGCGGCGCCGGCAGAAACTCAAGACCCTGATCAAGTTCGGCAAGGAACGCGGTTTTCTCACGTATGCCGAGATCAACGACCATCTGCCGGAAAACATCGTCGATCCGGAAGCCATCGAAGGCATTATCGGCACTTTCAACGACATGGGCATCGCCGTCTACGAGCACGCGCCGGACGCCGAGACGCTGCTGCTGTCGGACAACGTCGCCACCGTCACCAGCGACGACGAAGCCGAAGCGGCCGCCGAGGCGGCGCTGTCCACGGTCGACTCCGATTTCGGCCGCACCACCGACCCCGTGCGCATGTATATGCGCGAAATGGGTTCGGTCGAGCTGCTGACGCGCGAAGGCGAGATCGAAATCGCCAAGCGCATCGAAGACGGCTTGAAAGACATGATCCAGGCGATTTCCGCCTGCCCGGTGACGATCGCCGAAATCATCGCCGCCGCCGACCGCATCGCCAACGACGAAACCAAGATCGATGAAGTGGTCGACGGTCTGGTCGACCAGAGTGAGGATGTAGCGCCGGTCGCGGTGGCGCCGGTCGCCGGCGACGACGACGATGAAGAGGGCGAAGAGGAAGAAGAGGAAGAGGAAGAGGAAGAAGAGGGCGGCGCTTCGGGCGCGGCCGGTTTTTCCGCGGAACAACTCGAAGCCCTGAAAAAGAGTGCGCTGGAAAAATTCGCCACGATTTCCCAGCAATTCGACAAGATGCGCCGCGCCTTTGAAAAAGAAGGTTACAACTCGAAAGCCTATATCAAGGCGCAGGAAGCGATTTCCTTCGAGCTGCTGGGCATCCGCTTCACCGCCAAGGTGGTCGAAAAGCTGTGCGACACCTTGCGCGGCCAGGTCGACGAAGTGCGCCATATCGAGAAACAGATCCTCGACGTCGCCGTGAACCGCTGCGGCATGCCGCGCGCCCACTTCATCAAAGTCTTCCCGGGCAATGAAACCAATCTGGAATGGGTCGATGGCGAAGTCAACGCCGGCCACGCCTACAGCTCCATCCTCGGCCGCAACATCCCGACGATCAAGGAACTGCAGCAGCGCCTGATCGACTTGCAGGCGCGCGTCGTGCTGCCGCTGCCGGATCTGCGCAATATCAACCGTCAGATGGCGGCCGGTGAAATGAAGGCGCGCAAGGCCAAGCGCGAAATGACCGAGGCCAACTTGCGCCTGGTAATTTCCATCGCCAAGAAATACACCAACCGCGGCCTGCAATTCCTCGACCTTATCCAGGAAGGCAATATCGGCTTGATGAAGGCCGTGGACAAGTTCGAATACCGCCGCGGCTACAAGTTCTCGACCTATGCGACGTGGTGGATCCGCCAGGCGATCACGCGTTCGATCGCCGACCAGGCGCGCACCATCCGCATCCCGGTGCACATGATCGAGACGATCAACAAGATGAACCGCATCTCGCGGCAAATACTGCAGGAAACCGGCGCCGAGCCCGAT
>DASYLQ010000075.1:0-13638 GCA_036009485.1 Janthinobacterium sp. | reverse complement strand
GTGCGAACTCGTCGCCCGGTTCGACGCGGATGACCTTGAAGTCCGGATTTTCCGGCAGCAGTTCGATCGTCTCGCCAGTCTTGCGGTAGCGCTTGACGGTGACATCTTCGCCGATGCGGGCGACGACGATCTGGCCATTCTTGGCGCTGTCGGTCTTTTTTACGGCCAGCAAGTCGCCATCCATGATGCCGGCGTCGCGCATCGATTCGCCGCGCACCTTCAGCAGGTAATCGGGCTTGGCCGAAAACAGCGCCGGGTCGAGGCTGTAATTGGTTTCCACGTGTTCTTGCGCGAGGATGGGCGAACCGGCGGCGACGCGGCCGATCAGCGGCAGCGACATCAACAGCGCGGCCGGCACCTGCGCCGTTGCGGGCGTTTCGACGCTGCTGCCGATCAGGCGGATGCCGCGCGAAGTGCCCGGCGAAATTTCGATGGCGCCCTTGCGCGCCAGCGCCTGCAAGTGCTCCTCGGCGGCATTGGCCGACTTGAAGCCCAGTTCGGCGGCGATCTCGGCGCGGGTCGGCGGGAAGCCGGTATTCTCGATCGCATCCTTGATCAGATTCAGGATTTGTTCTTGTCGTGCAGTGAGCTTGATCATCGGTCGCGGCATAGTGAAATGCTGTCTATATAAACAGACTGTATTTTTGTACAGTGCCGGCATAAAAGCAAGAGTAATTTTGCTTTTTCTATCGTGCGCGCCGCCCGGGGTCGGCCCCAGTCCTGGGCGGCAGTCGTCCCCGTTGCGCAAAACTGATTTCCGCAACGGGCACTTCTGCGCTTGCCGGCGCCGGCCTATATTGAGCGCAGCCGCCGTGCCTGTCCCGTCCACGGGCGTATCCGGGCGCGGCGCCGCCCCCCCAACAGGAATCCGTCATGCTCGACCAAACATCCGCCGCCGCCCTGCCCACCGACAGCGCCCGCTATTACGAATACACCTCGTCCGCCAACCCGATAGGCGCGAAACTGATTTCGCGCGTGCCCCTGCAGCATTTTTCCGCCGCCCTGTATGCGGACGGCGCCAGCCGCATCGTGCCGCTCGACCTGTCCGCCGAACTGGCTTGCCCCGGCCCGGCCACCGGCCCCGGCCTGTGCGCCCATTTCGTGCGCATCAATGCCGCCGAGCAGATCACGCTGGCGCCCAACGCCAGCTCGCAAGTATTGTATGTGATCGATGGCGAAGGCCGGCTGGTGCAGGGCGAAACCGCGTTTCCCTTCGGCCGCGGCGATTTCTTTACGCTGCCGGGCGGCGAGGCGGCGCTGCTGTCGGCCACGGCCACGGCCACGCTGTATTACGTCAACGACGCACCGCTGATGACTTATCTCGGCGTCACCGCCGTCCAGCCGCGCTTTGCCGCCACGCTGTACCCGGCGGCGCGGGCCGAGGCGGAATTGCGCGCGGTGGCGCAGGCGGAGAACGCGGCCAGGCGCAACCGCATCAGCGTCTTGCTGGGCAACGCCAACTTCCCGCAAACGCGCACCGTCACCCACACGCTGTGGGCCATGTATGGCCTGGTGGCTCCCCATTCGGTGCAAAAGCCGCACCGCCACCAATCGATCGCGCTGGATTTCATCGCCAGTTGCGAGCCGGGCTGCTACTCGCTGGTCGGCACCGAGCTCGACGCCAACGGCGACATCCGCAAGCCGACCCGGGTCGATTGGGAGCCGGGCATGGCCTTTGTCACGCCGCCGGGCTACTGGCACGCCCACTTCAACGAATCGGCCGCCGAGGCGCGCCTGATCCCGATCCAGGATGCCGGCTTGCAAACTTATCTGCGCGGCCTCGACATCCGCTTTGCGGCCTAAGGCAGCGCGGCCAGCTTTTCGCCGAAAAAGTCGATAAAGGCGCGCACCTTGGACGATACGGTTTTCTTTGGCGCATACACCAGCCATACCGAGGCCGGCTGACGGCCGGCGTGGGCTTGCCATGCGGGCAGCAGATGCAGCAGGCGGCCGTCGGCCAGCGCATCGGCGATCAGCCAGGTCGGCAGCAGGGCCACGCCGCAGCCGGCCAGGGCCAGGGCCAGCAGCGCTTCGCTGTCGTCGGCGCGCAGGCGTCCGCGCAAGGTCACCAGTTCGGACGGCGCGCCGTCCGCGCCGGCGTCCAGGCGCGTAAAAAGCCATTTGTCGTCGGCCGCCAGCGCCAGGCGCAGCCCCTCGTGCCCGGCCAGGTCTTGCGGCGCGGCCGGCGCGGCGCCGCCGCGGCTGGCCAGGTAGGCCGGACTGGCGCAGGCGATGCGCCGCTGCGGCGCCACGGCTTTGCCCATCAGCAAGGAATCGGGCAGGGCGCCGATGCGCACGGCGACGTCGATGCCGGCGTCGATGATGTTCAGCGTGTCGTCGCTGAGCACGGCGTCGACGGCGATCTCCGGATAAAGCCGCATGAAGGCCGGCAGTTGCGGCACGATGTGGCGGCGCCCGAACGCCGAAGGCATGGTCACGCGCAACAGCCCCTGGGGCCGGCTGTTCAGCGAGGATGCCGCCTGGCGCGCCTCTTCCAGCACCTGCAGGGCGGCGGCGGCCCGTTCACGGAAGACGCGCCCGCCTTCGGTCAGCACCAGGCCGCGCGTGGAGCGGTTGAAGAGGGCGATGCCCAGGTCTTTTTCCAGTTCGCTGACGTAGCGCGACACGGTGGAGGTCTTCACCGCCATCTCTTGCGCACTCCTGCTGAAGCTCTGCAATTCCGCCGCATGCAAAAAGGCGCGTACCGCCGAAAAATAATCCATAAGTAAGCGGACGGCGCCGCCCCTAGCTTGAAAAAAAACAGGACAGTAGCACAGGACAGTGGAACGGCGCGGCCCTATTCCACAAGGGAACAAGGAGATTGAATTTCCGGCAAAACCCGGTTATAATCTTCGGCTGACCTTCCCACACCCGTCTTGACGCCGGGGTGGGCGATTATCAATCCGTCCTAAAGGAGTTTGCATGCGTCATTATGAAATAGTATTTATCGTCCATCCGGACCAGAGCGAGCAAGTGCCCGCGATGATCGAACGCTACAAGACCAGCGTGACCACCCGCGGCGGCGCCGTGCACCGCGTCGAAGATTGGGGCCGCCGTCAAATGGCTTACTCGATCCAGAAACTGGCCAAGGCACACTACATCTGCATGAACATCGAATGCGACAATGAGACCCTGGTCGAACTGGAAACTGCATTCAAATTCAATGACGCCGTGTTGCGTCACCTGACCGTGAAAATGAAGAAAGCGGAAACCGCTCCTTCGCCGATGATGAAATCGGTTCAACGCGAAGACGCAGCGAAAAGCCATCGTACCGAAGCACCCGCAGCCGCTGCCGCAGTCGCGGCCTGATTTTCCCGGGACCGTGAGCTGAACCAGCTACAAGTTGTCGCCCTCATCGCCGAGCGTGAAGTCTTGCGTTATACGCCGGCAGGCGTGCCGATCGTGACTGCAGTCCTGCAGCACAGTTCGCAGCAAATGGAGGCCGGCATCGCCAGGTTGACCGAGTTTGAAATCGCCGCGCTCGCCGCGGGAGAGATTTCAGGCCGCTTCAGCCAGGCGCCCTTGGACGGGGTGTACCAGTTCACCGGATTTCTGGCGAAGAAAAGCCGCAACAGCAAAAGCCTGGTGTTTCACATCATTGATTTCAGTGCGGTCCAGACGGACTAGCGCATTTATTAGATACAGGAGCCTCACATGGCATTCGGTAAAAAGTTCGACAAAAACAAGCTCAAGCTTAAAGAAAAGCGCAAACAGCAAAACCCTCTGTTCAAACGTAAGAAATTCTGCCGCTTCACCGCCGCACACGTTGAACAAGTCGACTACAAGGACGTCGATACGCTCAAGGATTTCGTCCAGGAAAACGGCAAGATCATGCCAGCACGCCTGACCGGTACCAAGGCGCACTACCAGCGCCAGGTCGATACCGCCATCAAGCGCGCACGCTTCCTCGCGCTGCTGCCATACACCGATCTGCACCACGCTTAATGGCCTGAGTCAGATATTCCTGGAGAAGAAAATGCAAATCATTCTGTTAGAAAAAGTCGTAAACCTGGGTAACCTGGGCGAAGTCGTCAAGGTCAAGGACGGTTACGCACGTAACTTCCTGATCCCGCAACGCATGGCCCGCCGCGCCACCGCCAGCGCCATCGCCGAATTCGAAGTCAAGCGCGCCGAACTGGAAAAAGCCGCTGCCGCCAAATTGGCAGTGTCGCAGGCCCAGGGCGAAAAACTGAGCGGCATGACCGTGCAGATCGCCCAGAAAGCCGGCGTCGACGGCCGCCTGTTCGGTTCCGTGACCAACTTCGACATCGCCGAAGCGCTGACCAAGCAAGGTTTTGCCGTTGAAAAAGCGCAGATCCGCATGCCTGCCGGCCCGCTGAAAATCGTTGGCGAGCACGCTGTTTCGGTGGCCCTGCACACCGACGTCGTCGTCGAAGTGACGATCGCCGTCGTCGCCGACGCGACCTGATCGTCCAGCGTCAGCCCAGGCCGCTGCGGGCTGAAGTCCGCAGCTAGCCTGCGCAGCGGGTCTCAGCATTGAGTCTGCGCCTTGAGCTCTTACAATGCATAAAACAGCCGGGTTTTCCCGGCTTTTTTATTGCCGATTTTTTTTGTCGCCATGCCGAAGCGGGTATAATTCGCGCCATGAACGCCCCCTCAGATCCACAAGTCGATTCTCTGCGCATTCCGCCGCATTCGATCGAAGCAGAACAGTCCGTCATCGGTGGTTTGCTGCGCGATAATGCCGCGTTCGACCGCATCGCCGACTTCATGCACGCGGAAGATTTTTACCGCTACGACCACCGCATCATCTACGAACAGCTGGTGCGGCTGATCAACGCCTCCAAGCCGGCCGATGTGATCACCGTGTTCGAAGCCCTGACCTCGCTAGGCAAGGCCGAGGACGTCGGCGGCCTGTCTTACCTGAATGCGATGGCGCAAAACACGCCGTCGGCGGCCAACATCCGCCGCTATGCCGAGATCGTGCGCGACCGCGGCGTGCTGCGCAAGCTGATCACCGTCGCCGATGAAATTTCCGGCCAGGCCTTCAGCCCGCAGGGCAAGGAAGTCAAGCAGATGCTCGACGAAGCCGAGTCGAAGATTTTCGCCATCGCCGAGCAGGGCGCGCGCGGGGCGCAGGGCTGGAACGCGATCCAGCCGCTGCTGACCCAGGTGGTCGAGCGCATCGACGAACTGTATAGCCGCGACAACCAGAGCGAGATCACCGGCGTGCCGACCGGTTTCATCGACCTCGACCGCATGACCTCGGGCTTGCAGCCGGGCGACCTGGTCATCGTCGCCGGCCGTCCATCGATGGGCAAGACGGCGTTTTCGGTGAATATCGGCGAAAACGTGGCGATCGAAGCCGGCTTGCCGGTGGCGATCTTTTCGATGGAGATGGGCGGCACCCAGCTGGCGATGCGTATGCTCGGCTCGGTCGGCCAGCTCGACCAGCACCGCCTGCGCACCGGCCGCCTCAACGACGAGGACTGGCCGCGCCTGACGCATGCGATCCAGAAGATGAACGACGCCCAGTTGTTCATCGACGAAACGCCGGCCCTGAACCCGATCGAGCTGCGCGCCCGCGCGCGCCGGCTGTCGCGCCAGTGCGGCAAGCTGGGCTTGATCATCGTCGATTATTTGCAACTGATGTCCGGCAGCCAGCAGGGCGACAACCGCGCCGCCGAAATCTCGGAAATCTCGCGCAGCCTGAAGGGCCTGGCCAAGGAGCTGGCCTGCCCGGTGATCGCGCTGTCGCAGCTGAACCGCTCGCTGGAGCAGCGCCCCAACAAGCGCCCGGTGATGTCCGACCTGCGCGAATCCGGCGCTATCGAGCAAGACGCCGACGTCATCATCTTCCTCTACCGCGACGAGGTCTACAACCCGGATTCGCCCGACAAGGGCACCGCCGAAATCATCATCGGCAAGCAGCGTAACGGCCCGATCGGCGCGGTGCGCCTGACCTGGATGGGCCAGTACACCAAGTTCGGCAACTACAGCGGCGGCCTGGCGCTGTATCAGGGCGACTGACCCGCCACAGACACTCCGCCCGCACGGCGCCGCCTGGCGCCTCCCGCAACACACCAACACGTTTCACGATTAACGGAGAATCACCATGTTTGGACGCCTGATGCCCACCGAGGGCAAATTTTTTGAATTGTTTAACCAGCATGCCGAACTGTGCGTCAAGGGCGCCAAGGAAATGCTCGGCCTGATGACCAATTTCGACGACCTGGAAAACCGCGTGCACGCCATCGAGAGCATCGAGAAACAGGCCGACAAGATCACCTACGCCACCGTCGACCTGCTGCACAAGACCTTCATCACGCCGATCGACCGCGACGACATCCACAAGCTGATCACCCGCCAGGACGACATCCTCGACTTGCTGGAAGACGCGGGCCAGACCGTCTCGCTGTACGACCTGAAGGCGGTCACGCCGGAAGCGCGCCGCCTGGCCGAACTGGTGCTGGCCTGTACCGAGAAGGTGCGCGACGCCGTGGCGCTGCTGCACAATATGGATAACTCGCGCCAGATCGTCGCCATCTGCGAAGAGATCGACCGCCTCGAATCGGACGCCGACCATGTGATGCGCGCCGCCATGTCGAAGCTGTTCCGCGACGAGCCGGACGTGCGCAACCTGATCAAGCTGAAGGCGATCTACGAAATCCTGGAAACGGTGACCGACCGTTGCGAGGACGTGGCCAACATCATCGAAGGCATCATCGTCGAAAACGCATAAGGGGCCGTGCGCCCGGCACCGGAACAGAAAAAGAACACCCATGCATACACTACAGATCAGCATCTACGCGCTCGGCTTCCTGGTCGCCCTCGCGCTGCTGTTTGACTTCCTCAACGGCTTCCACGACGCCGCCAACGCCATCGCCACCGTGGTCTCGACCGGCGTGCTGAAACCGCAGACCGCGGTCGCCATGGCGGCGCTGTTCAACTTCGTCGCCATCTTCGTCATCGGCCTGGGCGTCGCCGCCACCGTCGGCAAGGGCACCATCGATCCCGGCGTGGTCGACCAATACGTCGTCTTCGGCGCCCTGGTCGGCGCCATCGCCTGGAATTTATTTACTTGGTATTACGGCATCCCGTCTTCCTCGTCGCACGCGCTGATCGGCGGCCTGGTCGGCGCCGCGGTGGCCAAGTCGGGCACCGGCGCGCTGGCCGGCGGCGGCTTGCTGAAGACGGTCGAATGGATCGTCCTGTCGCCGCTGCTGGGCTTTGTCTTCGGCTCCGTCATCATGCTGCTGGTGTCGTGGGTCTTCGTCCGCTCGACCCCGCGCCGGGTCGACAAATGGTTCCGCCGCCTGCAATTGCTGTCGGCCGCCAGCTACAGCCTGGGCCACGGCGGCAACGACGCCCAAAAGACCATCGGCATCATCTGGATGCTCCTGATCGCCGCCGGCCACACGGCCGCGAGCGACAAGTCGCCGCCGCTGTGGGTCATCATTTCCTGCTACACGGCGATCAGCATGGGCACCTTGTTCGGCGGCTGGCGCATCGTCAAGACCATGGGCCAGAAGATCACCAAGCTGAAGCCGGTGGGCGGCTTTTGCGCCGAGGCGGGCGGCGCGCTGACCCTGCTGACGGCCAGTTATTTCGGCGTCCCGGTGTCGACCACCCACACCATCACCGGCGCCATCGTCGGCGTCGGCTCGGCGCAAAAGATGTCGGCGGTGCGCTGGGGCGTGGCCGGCAACATCGTCTGGGCCTGGATCTTCACGATTCCCGCCGCCGCATTCGTCGCCGCCATCGCCTGGTGGCTCGGCCACCAGATCATGTAGGCTTACAGGTCGAGGCGGGTGATCTTGGTGCCTTCGATGTTCAGGTTCGCCATCAGGCCGGCATTGGTCAGCACGAAGGCCGTCACCGGGCCGGTGGCCGAGTTGATGTCGACGGCGCCGTTGGCGCCCACCTTCAGCGCCGCCACCGAGGCGTCGACGCCGGCGGTCCAGCCCTTGCTGCTGCGGAATTTGTCGAGCGCTTCCTGCGTCATGAACAGGAACACCACGGCCTTCGACTGGGCGCCGACCTGCAGGCCGACGGATACCGAAGCGAGGCTGTAATAGCCGGCGCCGGCGCCGCGCACGCGCAGGGCGCCGCGGCCGTATTCGCCGCCGATGCCGAGCCCGGCCGCCAGCACGTTCGGGAACACCAGCGCGCCGCTGGCCTTGGCCACCAGTTCGCGCGAACCTTGCACCTGGGAATACAAACGCGTCAAGGTCGAGTCGACGCCCTGGTTGATTTCGCGCCGGGCCGGACCGGTGCTTTCCTGATCGCTGCCGGTCGTGGTGGTGCAGCCGGCCAGGGCCAGGCCGGCGATCGCCAGGGTGGCGGCGGTCTTGCTGAGGAAGGTACGTTTTTGCATGGCAATCTCCGTATGAAAAGTCATTATTGAAGTCTGAAAAAACCAGGCGGCTTGCCCGATACCAGCACAAATCTTTCAATTTTGGCCATCTTGACATAATCATACAGGGTCTTGCATTCTGCCGACGCACGGACCGGCGCTCCCGCGCCAGCCCTTATTTGGTGCGGACGGCGCGCACCATCGTCATTGCACCTGGCGCAAGCCCTGCCGGGTGATCTCGAGCGGGTCTTCGGCGGTCCAGATCTTGGTCTCGGGACGGTTCAGGTGGTGCAGCACCGAGTGCAGCGTGGTGGTCTTGCCCTTGCCGTCGTCGAGCGGCGCGCGCTTCACGACAGGTCGACTTCCAGGCCTTCGTAGGCCAGGAAGACCCGCAGGCCGGCGGGCAGCGGCGCGTGGCGCGCCATCACGTCGGCGAAGACGGCTTCCAGCTCGTCGTCGCTGCGGGTCGGTTCATGGTGGGTGCAGTACAACTGCCGGGCGCCGGTGCGCAGCGCCAGCGCAAAGGCCGAGTCGAAGGTGCCGTGGCCCCAGCCGCGCTTGGCCGGATATTCTTCGCGGGTGTAGGAACAATCGACGATCAGCGCGTCGACGCCGTGCGCGGCGGCCTCGATGTCGCGCTGGCGCTGCTCGATCTCGCTCTGGTAGGCGGCATGTTGCGGGTGGCCTGCGGGATGGATGTTGTAAAAGGGTTCGTGGTCGCCGGTGAAGAACAGTGCTTTGCCGGCGCACTCGACGCGGTAGCCGAGGTCCGTCACCGGATGGCTCATCAGCGCGTTGCTGACCACCGCATCGCCGACGCTCAGCGCTTCGCCGATGGCCAGGGTGCGGTATTCGATGGTCGCGTCCATCTGCGTTTCGCTGACCGGGAAGTAGCTGTTTTGCAGTTGCACGCCCATCACGTGCTCGATGCCGTTGCCGGTGGCCGGATCGAGCGCGCCGTGCAGGCGCACCTTGCTGCCGCGTACGAACAGTGGGGTGAAGAAGGGCAGGCCGTGGATATGGTCCCAATGGCTGTGGGTGATGAAAATATTCGCCTGGATGGGGACGCCGCCGCGTTGCGCCGGGTCTTTCAGCAAGTCCTGCGCCAGCGCGAAAATGCCGGTGCCGCCGTCGATCACGATCAGCGTGCCGTCGTCGCTGCGCACTTCGATGCAGGTGGTATTGCCGCCATAGCGCACGGTGCGCGGTCCCGGCGAGGGGATCGAACCGCGCACTCCCCAAAACTTGAATTTCATCTCTACCCTTGCAGACCAATCGGTTCAGGAAGGCCGATCATAGCCTTTTTTTAAGGAAATCTGGGGCAAAAATCAGACGGGCAGAGCAACCGACGCCAATTTTTCTGCAAAAAAAAAGACGATTTCGGCCCTGTTGTCATTCCAGGATGTACAGCCGGCCATGCTGGCGTTACACTAAGTTAAATTTCCTTCGTGCATCCATTTGTACATTTTCAGGGAGGGATATACCAGCAAATGTCATAGTTAAGAGCGATACAGGACGGTCACATGCAAGAGTTGCACCACACACAAATTGCACAGAGACTGGACCTATTGACGGAACTCAGCGTCGCGCTTGGCAAAAGCCCTGACATCGGCATGCTGCTCGACCGCATCCTGACGGTGGCGAAAAGCATGACCGGCGCCGACGGCGGCACGCTGTACCGTCCCAGCGCCGACGGCCGCAGCCTGTGCTTCAACATTTCCATCAACGATAGCCTGGGCCTGTACCAGGGCGGCGCCAGCGGCCAGGCCATCGACCTGCCCGACATCCCGCTGTTCGACGCGGCCGGCCAGCAAAACCTGGCCTCGGTCGCCGCCTTCGCCGCCAATCTCGGCGAATCGGTCAATATCGAGGACGTCTACCAGGCCGGCGCCTTCAACTTCTCCGGCATGCGGTCCTTCGACCAGCAATACGGCTACCATTCGCAATCGTTCCTGACGGTGCCGATGACGAACCACGAAGGCCGCTTGATCGGCGTGCTGCAGCTGATCAATGCAAAGGATGCGGCGAGCGGCGCGATCCGCGCCTTCAGCCGCACCGACGAGCGCTTCATCGAGGCGCTGGCGGCGCAGGCGGCGGTGGCGATCACCAACCAGCAGCTGATCATCCAGCTCGAGGAATTGCTGGAAGCGCTGGTCAACCTGATCAACATCGGCATCGATGAAAAATCGCCGTACACCGGGCGCCATTGCCAGTTCGTGCCGGAACTGACGATGATGCTGGCCGAAGCCGTGCACCGTACCGACAGCGGGCCGATGGCGGCTTTCCACATGAGCGACGGCGACCGCAAGCAATTGTGGCTGGCCGGCCTGCTGCACGATTGCGGCAAGATCACCACGCCGGTGCACGTGGTCGACAAGGCCACCAAGATGCAAACCATCTTCGACCGCATCCACTTGCTCGACACGCGCTTCGAGGTGCTGATGCGCGACGCCGAGATCGGCGCGCTCAAGCGCAAGCTGGCCAGCCAGGACGGCCCGGACAGCGATGCCGTCGACGCCGCCCTGGCCGACGAGCTGGCGGCGCTGGCCGACGACAGGGCCTTCCTGCGCCGCGCCAACGTCGGCGGCGAGGGCATGGCGGCGGCCGACCAGGAGCGCGTGCGGCAGATCGCGCGGCGCCGCTGGACCGGTCCGGATGGCGTCGAATGCGCTTTCCTCGACGCCGACGAAGTGGACAACCTGACCATCCGTTTCGGCACGCTGACCGAGGCCGAGCGCAAGATCATCAACAACCACATCACCATGAGCATCCGCATGCTCGAGGCGCTGCCCTGGCCCGGCCATCTGAAGAACGTGCCGGAATACGCCGGCGGCCACCACGAGCGGATGGACGGCAAGGGTTATCCGCGCGGCTTGACCGGAGCCCAGATGTCGGTGCAGGCGCGCATCATGGCGATCGCCGACATCTTCGAGGCGCTGACGGCGCGTGACCGGCCCTACAAGAAGGGCAAGTTGCTGTCCGAGTCGCTGCGCATCCTCGGCAATTTCGCCACCAACGGCCATATCGACCCGGACCTGTTCGACATTTTCATCCGCAGCAAAATCTATCTGGAGTTCGCCGCCAAACACATGGACGAGCGCCAGATCGACGCCATCGACGAGGCGCAGATCCCCGGCTACACGCCCTGAAGCGTCCTTACCTGGAGATGCCGTGCGCCTGAGTTTATCCGCGCTGCCCAAGCTGCCCGAACTGCCCAAACTCTGGTTGAAAAACCTGTCGAAATTCGGCGGCCGCTGGGCCCTTGGCCTCTTGCTGACGGCGCTGGCGGCTTGCCAGGTGGCGGGGCTGCTGCCGTCCGAGACCATCGACCGCCTTGAAAACATTTGCGACGGCTTGCGCATGCAGGTGCAGGCGCCGGTGCTCGATCCGCGCATCGTCATCGTCGACATCGACGAGGCCAGCCTGGCGCAGGTGGGGCGCTGGCCGTGGAGCCGCGACGTCGTGGCGCAACTGGTGACCCGCCTCGGCGCCGACTATCACGCGCGGGCGATCGGCTTCGACGTCGTCTTCCCCGAGCCGGACACCAGTTCCGGCTACGGCGTGCTGGAAAAGCTGGCGGATGCCCAGCTGAAGGATATCCCGGCCTTCCGCGCCCGACTGGGCGAGCTGAAGCCGGCGCTGGATTACGACGGCTTGCTGGCCAAGGCGATCGCCGCCCAGCCGGTGGTGCTGGGGTTTAACGTCTCCGACAACACCAAAAAAGGACAGTTGCCGGCACCCGCCTTCACGCTGGGCGACTTGAACGGGCGCCAGGTCGACGCGCTGGAATCGGCCGGCTACGAAGCCAACCTGGCGCGCCTGCAGACGGCGGCGAAAGACGCCGGCATCTTCACCGCCATCACCGACGCCGACGGCATCCTGCGCGTCTCGACGCTGCTGCAGCGCATCGGCGACGCCTATTACCCCTCGCTGTCGCTGGCCACCGCCGGCGTGGCGCTGCGGGCGCGCGCCATCAAGCCGTATTTCAACGCCAGCGCCGACAGCCTGTCGCAGCGCGAACTGGCCAACGGCGGCCTCGATTACATCAGCATCGTCCGCGCCGGCGGGCGCCAGGTCGCCATCCCGGTCGGCGAGGCGCTGACCACCACCATCCAGTACCGCGGCAAGGGCGGCCCGGACGGCGGCGCCTTCCGCTACGTCGCGGCGGCCGACGTCCTGGCCGGCAAGGCCGACAAGCGCCTGCTCGACCAGGCCATCGTCCTGGTCGGCACCACCGCGGCCGGCTTGAACGACGTCAGGGCGACGCCGGTCAGCCGCGCCTATCCGGGAGTCGAGGTGCACGCCAACCTGATCAAGTCCATCCTCGACAACAGCTTCAAGCACCGGCCCGACTATGCCTTCGCCTACGAATTCCTGGAAGTCCTGCTGTTCGGCCTGGCGCTGACCTTCGCGCTGGCGCTGTTGACGCCGGCCTGGGCGGTGCTGCTGACGCTGGCCTCGATGGCGGCGGCGGCCGGCTTCAATTTCTGGATGTACGCCGGCAGCAACGACGCCGTGCTGAACGTCGCCGTGATCCTGCTGCTGATCGCCGCGCTGTTCGTGCTGAACCTGGGCTGGGGTTATTTCTTCGAGTTCCGCAAGGGCAGGGCGCTGGTGTCGCGCTTCGGCGAATACGTGGCGCCGGAACTGGTCGCGGAAATGGCGGAAAACCCGGAAAAATACAATATGGATGGCGAGAGCCGCGAGCTGACCGTGCTGTTCGTCGACGTGCGCGGCTTCACCACCATTTCGGAAGGGCTGACGCCGAAGCAGTTGCGCGAATACATCAACCTGTACCTGACGGCGATGTCGGAAGACATCCGCGACAGCCACCGCGGCACGCTCGACAAATACATCGGCGACGCGGTGATGGCCTTCTGGGGCGCGCCGGTGGCCTTTCCCGACCACGCCAGCCGCGCCGTGGCGACGGCCCTGCTGATGCAGGCCAGCGCCGAGCGCCTGAACCGGGATTTCCTGGCGCGCGGCTGGCCGGCGCTGAAGATCGGCATCGGCTTGAACAGCGGCTTGATGCACGTGGGCGACATGGGTTCGGCGATCCGCCGCGCCTACACGGTGATGGGCGACGCCGTCAACCTGGCCGCGCGCCTGGAAGGCATCACCAAGGTGTACGGGGTCGGCATCGCGGTCGGCGAAGCCACCCGCCTGGCGGCGCGGGACTTCGTGTACCGCGAGCTGGACCTGGTGCGGGTCAAGGGCAAGCGCGAAGCGGTCGCGATTTATGCCGCGGTTGGACGCGAGGCCGACGTCGGCGCCGAGCAGCGCGCGCATTTGCAGCGGCACGCGCGCGCCCTCGCCTGCTA
>DASYLQ010000074.1:0-10089 GCA_036009485.1 Janthinobacterium sp. | reverse complement strand
TTCGATCGAGCCGGCCACGCCGGCCGCATACAGCGCCGTGCCGGCGTTCAGCGCGACGATGTCGCAAGCCGGTCCCGGCTCCCCGCGCAGCGCTTCCATGATCCTGGTTTTCGACTCGGCCGTACCGGCCACTTTCAGATTGCGGCTGGCGATCATCTGCAGGCCGAAGTCTTCCGGATGGATTTCGTATTCGCGGATCTCGCCATGCACCAGTTCCCCGACCATGGTGCCGGCGCCGAGCGAGACTTCGTCCATATTGTCGCGGCCATAAACGACGATGGCGTGCTGGGCGCCCAGGCGCTGCAGCACGCGCACCTGGATGCCGACCAGGTCGGCATGGAACACGCCCATCAAAATGTTCGGCGCGCCGGCCGGGTTGGTCAGCGGCCCGAGAATGTTGAAGATGGTGCGCACGCCCAGTTCGCGCCGCACCGGCGCCGCGTATTTCATGGCGGCGTGGTGGTTCGGCGCGAACATGAAGCCGATGCCGGTCTGGGCGATCGACTGGGCGATCTGCTCCGGCTTCAGGTCGATATTGGCGCCCAGCGATTCCAGCACGTCGGCGCTGCCGGACGAGGATGAGACGCTGCGTCCGCCGTGCTTGGCGACGCGGGCGCCGGCGGCGGCGGCGACGAACATCGCGGCCGTCGAGATATTGAAGGTCTGGGCGCCGTCGCCGCCGGTGCCGACGATGTCGAGCAGGTTGGTGGTGTCGGCCATCGGCACCTTGGTGGAGAATTCGCGCATCACCTGGGCCGCCGCGGCGATCTCGCCGATGGTCTCTTTCTTGACGCGCAAGCCCATGGTCAGGGCGGCGATCATCGACGGCGACATATTCCCCGACATGATCTGGCGGAACAGGTAGAGCATTTCGTCGTGAAAAATCTCGCGGTGTTCGATACAGCGCAGCAGCGCTTCTTGCGGGGTGATCGGCATGGTGCTTCCTTTTTCAACGATGGCGCAAGCCTGCGGGGCGGACGGCCCCGCCGGGCCGCTCAGTGAAATCGCTCAGTGAAATAATCGAATTGAAAACAATCGGCTGCGGCTGGCCCGCGGCGCTCAGCGCACGAGAAAATTCTTCAGCAGGGCGTGGCCGTGCTCCGACAGGATCGATTCGGGGTGGAATTGCACGCCCTCGATATCGAATTCCTTGTGGCGCACGCCCATGATTTCGCCGTCGTCGGTCCATGCCGTCACTTCCAGGCAGGACGGCAGCGTCGCCCGTTCGATCGCCAGCGAGTGGTAGCGGATCACCGTGAAGGGGCTGGGCAAGTCCTTGAAGACGCCGACCCCGGTATGCGCGATGACGGAAGTTTTGCCGTGCATGACTTGCTTGGCGCGGATCACCTTGCCGCCGAACGCGGCGCCGATGGCCTGGTGGCCGAGGCAGACGCCGAGGATGGGCAGCTTGCCGGCGAAGTGGGTCAGGATGTCGACCGAGATGCCGGCTTCGGCCGGGGTTTTCGGCCCGGGCGAGATGCAGATGCGCTGCGGCCCCATCGCCTCGATGTCGGCCAGCGTGATTTCGTCGTTGCGCACGGTGCGCACGTCTTCGCCCAGTTCACCGAAATACTGCACGATGTTGTAGGTGAAGGAGTCGTAGTTGTCGATCATCAGCAGCATCTCAGAATTCCCCATCCAGGCCGTCTTGCACTTGTTCGGCGGCGCGCAGCACGGCGCGCGCCTTGTTTTCGGTTTCCTGCCATTCCATCTCGGCCACCGAGTCGGCGACGATGCCGGCGGCGGCCTGCACGTACAGCATGCCGTCCTTGATCACGCCGGTGCGGATGGCGATCGCCACGTCCATCTCGCCGCCGAAAGACAGATAGCCGCAGGCGCCGCCGTAGATGCCGCGCTTGCTCAGTTCCAGCTCGTCGATGACTTCCATCGCCCGCACTTTCGGCGCGCCGGTCAGGGTGCCGGCCGGGAAGGTGGCGCGCAGCACGTCCAGGTTCGACAAGCCGCTTTTCAGCTTGCCCTCGACGTTGGACACGATGTGCTGCACATGGGAGTATTTTTCAATGACCAGGCGGTCGGTGACGTTGACGCTGCCGGTTTCGGAGATGCGTCCGAGGTCGTTGCGGGCCAGGTCGATCAGCATCACGTGTTCGGCGATTTCCTTCGGATCGGCCAGCAGTTCCCTGGCCAGCTCGGCGTCGCGTTCCGGCGTCGCGCCGCGCGGGCGGGTGCCAGCGATCGGGCGCAGCGTGACTTTTTTCTGGCCGTCCGGCGTGGTCTCGTTGCGCACCAAAATCTCGGGCGAGGCGCCGACGATCTGCATGTCGCCGAAATTGTAGAAGTACATATACGGCGACGGGTTCAGCGAACGCAGCGCGCGGTACAGGGTCAGCGGCGAATCGACGTAGGGCTTGCGGATGCGCTGGCCGATCTGCACCTGCATCAGGTCGCCGGCCATCACGTATTCATGCGCCCTGGCGACCGCCTTCAGGTAGTCATCCTTGGCGAAGTCGCGGATGATCTCGGTGCGCACGGAACTCGACGTCACCGGGGCGTCGACGCCGCGGCGCAGCATCATGCGCAAGTCCTTCAGGCGCTGGCGCGCTTTCGAAAACGACTCCGGCTGGGCGGTGTCGGCGTAGACGATCAGGTACAGCTTGCCGGACAGGTTGTCGATGACGGCCAGTTCCTCGGTCACCATCAACTGGATGTCGGGCAGGCCCAGGTCATCCTTTTGCGCCTTGCCAGCCAGTTTTTTCTCAATGTGGCGCACGGTGTCGTAGCCGAAATAGCCGGCCAGGCCGCCGCAGAAACGCGGCATGCCGGGCCGCAGCGCGACCTTGAAACGGGACTGATACTGTTCGATGAAGTCGAGCGGATTGCCTTCGTGGCGCTCGATCACTTCGCCGTTCCTGACGATTTCGGTCTTGTCGCCGAAGCTGCGCAGCACGGTGTTGGCGGGCAGGCCGATGAAGGAAAAGCGCCCGAAGCGCTCGCCGCCGACCACCGATTCAAGCAAAAAGGTATTCTTGCCGCCGTGCTGGGTTTGCGCCAGCTTCAGGTACAGGGTGAGCGGCGTTTCCAGGTCGGCGAAGGCTTCGGCGATCAGGGGGATGCGGTTGTAGCCTTGCGTGGCCAGCGATTTGAATTCGAGTTCGGTCATGTCTTCTCTCCATGCCGCCGTCAGGGTGTGGGCGGTGGGTTTACAAAAAACCTGTCGGGTGCGCGTGCGCAGCCGGCAGCAATCGATACGGGGTTATTTAGCCCAGGATTGCCAGCGTCGCCATAGCCAGGCCTCAATCGAGCCGGCTTGCGTGACATTGTGTCTTTTGTTGAGGAACATGAGTATTCGGGTCAGTTTGCGGTGTGGTTTTGCAGACTATTTTGCGTAAATATCAAGTGCGCCGCTTCCAGCAGCGTTTGAACTATACCATCGGAATCGGTTTCGTGTATAGAGTGCCCGTGGTTATACCCATATGGCACCGTCAGCACCGGACAGCCGGCGGCGCGGGCCGCCTGGGCGTCGTTCGAGGAGTCGCCGATGGCGACCACCTGGGCCGGGGCCAGGGCGAAATCCGCACATACCTGCAGCAGCGGCAGCGGGTCGGGTTTTTTCTTCGCCAGCGAATCGCCGCCGTAGACGATCTCGAAATAGCCGTCCATTCCCTTTTGTTTTAGTAGCGGCAGGGCAAAGGCGATCGGCTTGTTGGTCACGCAAGCCAGGCGCAGTCCCTGGGCCTTCAGGGCCTGCAGTCCGGCGCTCACGTCCGGGTAGGGCGTGGCGAAGTCGCCATTGATGGCCAGGTAGTGGCGCTGGTAGCCGGCCATCGCCGCCGCGACATGCCGCTCGACGCCGGCGCTGTCGAAGTCGAGCGCCAGCACGGCGCGGATCAGGTTTTCCGATCCCTTGCCGACCATCAGCTTGATCTGTTCCTGCGTGATCGGCTCCAGGCCCAGTTCCGCGCGCATGCCGTTGATGGCGACGTGGAAGTCGGGCACGGTGTCGAGCATCGTGCCGTCGAGGTCGATGATGGCGGCGCGCACGCCTTGCAATACCGCGGCGTCGCGTCGCATTGGCTCAGGCCGCATGTGATCCCGGGTCTCAGGCGGCGGCGAGATTGGCGCGCATGGCGTCGATCACCGCCTTGTAGTCGGGGTGGCCGAAAATCGCCGAGCCGGCCACGAAGGTATCGGCGCCGGCGGCGGCGGCCGCGGCGATGTTGTCGACCTTGATGCCGCCGTCGACTTCCAGCATGATGTCGCGGCCCGATTCGTCGATGCGGCGCCGCGCCTCGGCAATTTTCTTCAGCGCTTCCGCGATGAAGGACTGGCCGCCGAAGCCGGGGTTGACCGACATGATCAGGATCAGGTCGATCTTGTCCATCACATAGTCGAGGTAGTGCAGCGGCGTGGCCGGGTTGAATACCAGGCCGGCCTTGCAGCCGTTGTCGCGGATCAGTTGCAGCGAGCGGTCGATGTGTTCCGAACCCTCGGGGTGGAAGCTGATGATGTTGGCGCCGGCCTTGGCGAAATCCGGGATAATGCGGTCGACCGGCTTGACCATCAGGTGCACGTCGATAGGCACTTGCACGTGCGGGCGGATGGCTTGGCAGATCATCGGGCCGATGGTCAGGTTGGGAACGTAATGGTTGTCCATGACGTCAAAATGGATCATGTCGGCGCCCGCGCTGACGACGTTGCGCACTTCCTCGCCCAGGCGGGCGAAGTCGGCGGAGAGGATGCTGGGGGCGATGCGGAATGTGCTCATGGTGTCGGTCTTGCCGGAAATAAGATGCGCTATTTTACGCTGGCGCGCCGCCTGCCTGTGTTTCCGGGCGGCGCATGCCGGCCCGGACCAGGGACGGCCGCGGCGTTTTTTGCGCGACTATACCTTGCGTCCGGCCGGGATTTCAGGTGCAATGTGTGCAATGTGACATCTCGTGATGACGCTTCATCTATTGTTTGCCACCGCTTATTTGCCACCGCTTATTTGCCACCGCTTTGACGCGGATAATGATTCACCGCTTTATTTAAGGAATGTCGATGGCTTCTTATGAATTTACTGTCTCGGTCAGAACGCAATATTTGCCGGAACAGTCAGACCCCGAGCGCACCAATTTTGTGTTCACCTATTCGATCACGATCAAGAATACCGGCACGATAGCCGCGCAACTGATTTCGCGCCACTGGGTCATCACGGATGCCAACAATCATCTCGAGGAAGTACGCGGCCTCGGCGTCGTCGGCCACCAGCCTTTGTTGCAGCCCGGCGAGCAATTCGAATACACCAGCGGCACGGCGATGGCGACGCCGCAAGGTTCGATGGTCGGCGAATATTTTTGCGTCGCGGAAGACGGCCACCAGTTCGAGGCGAAGATCCCGGAATTCGTCCTGTCGCTGCCGCGCACCCTGCATTGAAGATCCCGGCGGCCCCGCACCTGCCGGCCGCAAGCGGGCCGGACTCTTGCGCGTTCTGTCTCTTGCGCGTTCTATCTCTTGCGCGTGTGCGTCTTGTTATTCAGCCTGCCTGGCGGATGATTCCAGCGGCGCGGCGCTGCCAGGGGCGGGGATTTCCGGCGCCGCGGACGGCTTCTTGAATTCCGGGCGGCCGGAATACATGGTCCACCAGACGATGAATACCAGCGAGAAAAACGCTGCGATTGCTTCCAATATCAACACCCACATACGATTCCCCATGTCATCTACACGCCGTAGTAGTTTACTCTCTTCCCTGGTCCTGGTCGCACTTTCTCTGGTAGCTTGTACGACGACGCCGCCGCCCAAGCGCAGCGCGCCGCCGGTGCGCCAGGCGCCGCCACTGCCGGAGACGCCGGCGGTTCCGGCCCCCGCCGCCGCCGGCGCGCCGCAATTCGTCCCGGCCAGCTTCGCCGCATTGCCGGGCTGGGACAAGGACGACATGCGCGCGGCCTGGCCGGCGTTCATGGCGTCCTGCAGCGTGCTGGCCAAGCGCGCCGAGTGGAAAGAGTCCTGCGGCATTGCGCGCCAGGTCAACGCCGGCGACGTCCAGGCCATCCGCCTGTTTTTCGAAAGCTTTTTCGTGCCGAACCAGGTCATCGACGGCGACGGGGCCAACAGCGGTTTGATCACCGGCTATTACGAGCCCCTGCTGCGCGGCGCGCGCAAGCGCGGCGGTCCTTACCAGACGCCGCTATACAAGGTGCCGGACGATTTGATCACCGTCGATTTGGGCAGCCTCTATCCGGAATTGAAGGGCATGCGCCTGCGCGGCCGTCTGGTCGGCAAGAAAGTGATTCCCTATGCCAGCCGCGCCGACATCGAGCGCGCCAGCGACGTCGGCGGTAAGGAGTTGATGTGGGTCGACGATGCCGTTGAAGCGTTTTTCCTGGAAGTGCAGGGTTCCGGCCGGGTGCAACTGGCCGACAGCCATGAAACCGTGCGCGTCGCGTATGCCGATCAAAACGGCTATCCGTATAAATCGATCGGCAAATACCTGGTGGAAAAGGGCGAGCTGACGCTGGACCAGGCTTCGGCGCAGGGGATCAAGTCATGGATCGCCATTCATCCCGAGCGCCAGAAGGAGCTGTTCGACGTCAATCCGAGTTATGTTTTTTTCAAGGAAGAACGCTTGCCGGATCCCTCGCTGGGGCCGAAGGGCGCGCTGGGCGTGACGCTGACGCCGCAGCGCTCGGTGGCGATCGATTCCCGCTTCCTGCCCTTGGGCGCGCCGATCTTCCTGGCAACCACCCAGGCGAATAGCGAAGTGCCGCTGCAGCGCCTGGTCATGGCGCAAGATACGGGCGGCGCCATCCGCGGGGCGATCCGGGCCGACTTTTTCTTTGGTTTCGGCGGCGAGGCGGCCGAGAATGCCGGCCGCATGAAGCAGCGCGGCATGTTGTGGGTTTTGTTGCCGAAGCAATTGCCGGCGTCGGCCGGGCGCTGAGCGCCCTTGTTTGCGCCAGTTCGCCGTGAGCAGGTTGAGCTCGGCCAACTGCCCGCGCTTGTTCCGTGCGGTGATGCCCCGCCCATCCTCGTTAACGCGCGCGATGGGGAGCGGCTCCTTGAGTTTGGACGCTTTCAACATTTAGTGCTGGACACTTCCGGCCATGCCGGGGAAGCACGAGTGGCATCGCAACCAGGCTTGTCCTGAACCGAGCTGCAATGACGCTACGGTCATTTTGAGACGACCTCTTAGCGCAGCACCAGCACCGGCAAGGTGGTGTGGGATAGCACCTTGTCTGTTTCGCTGCCCATCAGCCATTTGTCCAGGCCGGTGCGGCCATGCGTCGCCATCAGGATCAGGTCGCAATGGTATTGTTCGGCCGTCTTGATAATTTCATCGTAGGGACTGGCCGACAGCGCGACCACGCTCTCGAACGGTATGTCGGCCGCCCGCGCCGCGGCGGCGATCAAGTCGACATGAGCCTGCGCCGCCTGTTGTACTTCCTGCTGGTACAGCACCGGTTCGACGCTGACGCCGCCATCCATCATGCCGCCGCCTATCATGGCGGGAAGCGGTTGCGGCTGGGCCACGCTGAGGGCGATGATTTTGCCGCCGGTCATCTGGGCAAATTCCAGCGCCGTTTTGGCCGCCTTGTCCGCCAGGGGCGAACCGTCGGTGGGAAGCAAGATCGTTTTAAACATGGTGTTCTCCGTTTCATGGCACAGGGGCGGGCGCCGGCGGTACCAGAAAGGCGAAAAGCTCGCGGCGCCTTTGTGTCTGGCAAGTGTAGGCTGCTTGCCGGCTTAGGCGCGCACGCTACGCAAGGGTGAAAACCAGACCATGCTGATGGTTAACAGTATGCCGCCGCCGGCGATGCAGGCGAGGGCATTGCGGATGCCGAAATGCTCGGCCAGCGCGCCCGACAGCATTGCGCCTATGGGCGCCATGGCCACGGTCAGGAAGCGCATCGTTGAAATCATCCGGCCCAGGAAGGCGTCGGGCGTGACTTTTTGCCGCAAGGACATATATGGCATGAAAAACAGCATGACGCCGCAATCGAAAAAGAAACTCAAGATGCCGTAGGCAACGGCGCTGGCGGTGGTGCTGCCGAATAGCGCGGGAGGAATCGAGGCGGCGACGGTAAAACCGAAGGCGGTTGCGCCCAGGCCGATCAAGATGGTGCCGCCGGGACCGAAGCGTTTTGTCAGCGGTTTCAGCAGCATCGAACTGAGGAAGACCCCGAGTCCGCCCAAGGTTTGCGTCACGCCGATCATGCCGGGCGTCATGCCGAGGATGCGCGTGGCGAATAGCAGGCCCAGCGCCGCATAGCCATAGAACAGGATATGCCAGAGGCCGGCTCCCCAGGCCAGCGCGCGCAGCAGGGAGTGGCCCCAGACAAAGACCAGGCCTTCCTTGATATCTTGCAGAGGATGCTTGTCCGACGGCGCCGGGCGCGGGTCGCGCGCGCTGACGGCGCGCAGGTTCAGCACCGATGTCATGTAGCCGGTGGCCGTCACCAGTACGGCCACCGGCGCCGTCAATAGTTGCACCAGGATGCCGGCGATGCCCGGGCCGACCAGGCGCGAGGCTGAATCGGTGGTGGCGAATTTGGTTTGTGCGTCGATCAAGCCGTCGCGCCCGACCAGGTGGGTCAGGAATATCTGTTCGGCGCCGCCGCCCACCACCGCCGCCGTGCCGAGCAGGAAGCCGATCGCATACAGCCAGCTCATCGACAGCCAGCCGCACCAATAGGCTAGCGCGACGCTGGCAAGCGCCAGACCGCACATGAATTCGCTGCACAGGATGATAGGGAGTTTGCTGCTGCGGTCCAGCAAGACGCCGGCCGGCAGGCTGAACAGAGCGTAGGGCACCGCTTGCAAGCCGACCAGTACGCCCATCTGTCCCGGCGTCGCGTGCAACAGCAAGACGGCGCACAGGGGCAGGGCCAGGCTGCTGATTTGCGCGCCGAAGCTGTTCAGCGTGCTGCTGAACCAAAAGCGGCGGAAGTCCACATTGCGCAGGAGTTTGTCCTCGCTGATCCTGCTGGCGAAGTATTGGCGGAAGGTGGCTAAGATAATCGGCTCGATGTGGAATGGATGAATCCGCAAATAATACCAGCGCCCGGTGGGTCTCAATAGGGGATAAACGCTACAATCGCCGGTACTGTCCCATCCCTCTAGGAGAGCCTCATGTCATATGAAGACCTGATTGTTGAAGTTCACGGCAAGGTGGCGCTGATTCGCCTGAATCGTCCCAAGGCGCTGAATGCGCTGAACGACCGCATGATGAATGAGCTGGGCGCGGCCTTGTCCGGATTCGACGCCGACGCGGATATCGGCTGCATTATCCTGACCGGCAGTGAAAAGGCCTTTGCCGCCGGCGCCGATATCGCCGCGATGGCTGACTACACTTATACGGATACCTTCCGGGATAACTACATCACGCGCAACTGGGAGCATATTCTTCGGGTACGCAAGCCGGTGATCGGCGCGGTGGCCGGTTATGCGCTGGGCGGCGGTTGCGAACTGGCGATGATGTGCGATTTCCTGATCGCCGCCGATAACGCCAAGTTCGGCCAGCCGGAAATCAAGGTTGGGGTTACCCCAGGCGCCGGCGGCACCCAGCGCCTGCCGCGGGCGATCGGTAAATCCAAGGCCATGGACCTGCTTTTGACCGCCCGCACCATCGACGCGGCCGAAGCGGAACGCACTGGCCTGGTATCGCGCGTGGTTCCGGCGGATAAGCTGATCGAGGAAACACTGGCGGCCGCGGCGACCATTGCGGCGATGCCGACGTCGGTGGCGATGATGATCAAGGATGCCGTCAACCGTGCCTTTGAATCCACGCTGACCGAGGGCGTCGCTTATGAGCGCCGCTACTTCCAGGCGGCATTTGGAACACCCGCGCAAAGGGAAGGGATGCACGCATTTTTAGAGAAACGCTTGCCAAAGTTCGATGGCCTTTGATATAGTGCGCCTCCCCGCTGAACGGCAGTAATTGTTGAACGGATGGGCGCTTTGAAAAGAGCGGGTTTTAAAAAAGAAGGGGTTGACGGAAAACGCAGAACGCCGCATAATCTCATCTCTTCGCTGCTGACAAACAAAACGCTTTGTCAGGGTTGCACAAACCGGCAGCAGGCAATACCGAACAAGTTCTTTAACAATTAACAGTCGATAAGTGTGGGCGTTTGATGGTAGTGCGCGTTACTT
>DASYLQ010000073.1:0-8509 GCA_036009485.1 Janthinobacterium sp. | reverse complement strand
AGCTTGTCCTTGGTCTGCGAGCTGAATTTCGGCTCCGGCACCTTCACCGACAGCACGCAGGTCAGGCCTTCGCGCATGTCGTCGCCGGTGATCTCGACCTTCGCCTTCTTGGCGAATTCATGTTCGTCGATGTATTTGTTGATCACCCGCGTCATCGCCGCGCGCAGGCCGGTCAGGTGGGTGCCGCCGTCGCGCTGCGGGATGTTGTTGGTGAAGCACAGCACCTGCTCGTTGTAGGCGTCGTTCCACTGCATCGAGACGTCGACCGTGATGTTGGTGTTCTGGTCCGACAGGCGCTCGCCGGTGGCCTGGAAAATGGTCGGGTGCAGCACCGACTTGGCCTTGTTGATGTACTCGACGAAGCCGCGCGTGCCGCCTTCGAAGGCGAACACTTCTTCCTTGCCGGTGCGCTGGTCGGTCAGCTTGATGTTCACGCCGTTGTTCAGGAAGGACAGCTCGCGGATGCGCTTGGCCAGGATTTCGTAGTGGAATTCGACGTGGGTGAAAATCTCTTCGTCGGCCCAGAAGTGGACGTCGGTGCCGCGCTTGTCGGTGTCGCCGATGACCTTGATCGGCGAGACGGCGACACCGTCGCGCATTTCGATGATGCGGTCCTGCGGCACGCCGCGGACGAATTCCATGTAGTGGACCTTGCCGTCGCGGCGGATGGTCAGCTTCAGCAGTTTCGACAAGCCGTTGACGCAGGAAACGCCGACGCCGTGCAGGCCGCCCGAAACCTTGTATGAGTTCTGGTCGAACTTGCCGCCGGCGTGCAGCTCCGTCATGACGATTTCGGCCGCGCTGCGTTTCGGGTCGTGCTTGTCGTCCATCTTCAGGCCGGTCGGCACGCCGCGGCCATTGTCGGTGATCGAGATCGAATTGTCGGAGTGGATCGTGACGTGGATTTCGGTGCAGTGCCCGGCCAGCGATTCGTCGATCGAGTTGTCCAGCACCTCGAACACCAGGTGGTGCAGGCCGGTGCCGTCCGAGGTGTCGCCGATGTACATGCCGGGACGTTTGCGCACGGCTTCCAGGCCCTCCAGGATTTGAATGGAGGATGCGCCGTATTCTTCCAGTTTGGCCTGGATCGGCGGGGCTATTGGGCTTAGGCTCTCGGACATGGACTGCTTTCTCAAATATCGGTTACTGATTGATTCGGGACTGCCGGCGCGCAGCCGGGCCGGGCCGCGATGGGCCGGGCCGCGCGCCTGGTTCGCTGCTTAGATCCGCATCGGCATGACGACGTATTTGAAGTCGGCGTTGTCGGGGATGGAGACGAGGGCGGAGGAATTCGAGTCGCCCAGGGCGATGTTGACCTGGTCGCACTTCAGGTTGTTCAACACGTCCAGCAGATAGGTGACGTTGAAGCCGATGTCGACGCTGTCGCCGCCGTAGTCGATCTCGAGTTCCTCGACCGCTTCTTCCTGGTCGGCGTTGGTCGAGCTGATCTTCATGCTGCCGGGCGTGATGATGCAGCGCACGCCCTTGAATTTATCGCTCGTCATGATGGCGGCGCGCTGCAGGGAACGCAG
Organism: Janthinobacterium sp.; assembly: GCA_036009485.1. Classification (GTDB taxonomy): domain Bacteria; phylum Pseudomonadota; class Gammaproteobacteria; order Burkholderiales; family Burkholderiaceae_D; genus Janthinobacterium. The sequence goes on along the minus strand of DASYLQ010000073.1, from coordinate 6,977 downwards.
CAGCTCGTCGCGGCCGATCGTGAAGTCGTTCTTGTAACCCTTGGGGATGACCCGGGTGTAGTCGGGGAATTTGCCCTCGACCAGCTTGGAGATCAGCTCGATGTCGGCAAACGTCAGCTTGACCTGGTTGGCGGCGATGTCCAGCCGGACCGTCTCGTCGCTTTCTTCCAGCAGGCGCTGCAGCTCGATGATGGTCTTGCGCGGGATGATCACTTCCTGGCGCGCGAATTCCTGCTCGGTCTCGACCTGGCAAAAGGCCAGGCGGTGGCCGTCGGTGGCCACGGCGATGACGTTCTTGCCGTCCAAAACCAGCAGCAAGCCGTTCAGGTAATAGCGGATGTCCTGCTGCGCCATCGAAAAGTGCACCATGTTGAACAGGTGCTTCAGGGTCTTTTGCGGCAGGGTGACGCTGGCGTTGTAGCTGTCGGCTTGCTGCACGGTGGGGAATTCATCCGCCGCCAGGGTTTGCAGCGCGAAGCGCGATTTACCGGTCTGCACGGTCAGGCGCTTGTTCAGCAGGGTCATCGTGACGTCGCCCGATTCCGGCAGCGCGCGCAGGATGTCCAGCAGCTTGCGCGCGGCGACGGTGGTGCCGGCGGCGTCGGGGCCGGAGCCGATGTTGGCGTGCGTGGTGATCTGCACTTCGGTATCGGTCGACAGGAAGGACACGCCTTCGCCGTCCTTGCGGATGAGGATATTGGCCAGAATCGGCATGGTGTGCCGACGCTCGACAATACCGCTCACGATCTGCAGTGGCCGGAGAAGGGTATCTCGGGTGGTTTTGACCAGTTGCATATTTATCCTCGATTTAGTTTAACAATGCTAATTTAACAATATCCGGTGTCGCCGGGCGCTTTGGGCGCCGCCGCATCACCGCTGATTGTATTTTGCCAGAAAACAAATGGCAAACCGGCGGCTTGGCCAGGGGCGGCCCAGGCTATTTACCCTTGCCTCAGCCCTTCAGTGTCTGCTCCAGCACGTGCAATTCATGGTTGCATTCCGGGTTCTTGGTGCGATCCAGGGCGATCTTGCGCACCGCGTGCAGCACCGTGGTGTGGTCGCGCCCGCCGAACAGCTCGCCGATTTCGGGCAGGCTCTTTTGCGTCAGTTCCTTGGCCAGGTACATCGCGATCTGCCGCGGCCGCGCGATATTGGCCGGGCGGCGCTTCGAGTACATGTCGGCGACCTTGATGTTGAAAAAGTCGGCCACCGTCTTTTGTATATTCTCGACCGAGATCTGGCGGTTCTGCACCGACAGCAAATCCTTCAGCGCTTCCTTGACGACGTCGATCGTGATGTCCTTGCCGTGGAAACGGGAGTACGCCAGGATCTTGCGCAGCGCGCCTTCCAGCTCGCGCACGTTGGAGCGCAGGTGCTTGGCGACGAAGAAGGCGACGTCGTCCGAAAACGTCACGCCTTCCTGCTTGGCCTTCTTCAGCAGAATCGCCACGCGCATTTCCAGCTCCGGCGGTTCGATCGCCACCGTCAGGCCGGAATCGAAGCGCGAGATCAGGCGGTCGTCCATGCCGGTGATCTCTTTCGGATAGGTGTCGCTGGTGATGATGATCTGCTTCTTGGCGGCGATCAGCGCTTCGAACGCATAGAAAAACTCTTCCTGCGTGCGGCTCTTGCCGCCGAAAAACTGGATATCGTCGATCAGCAGCATGTCGAGCGAGTGGTAGTAGTGCTTGAAGTCGTCGAAGCCCTTGCGCTGGTAGGCGGTGACGACGTCGCGCACGTACTGCTCGGCGTGGATGTAGCGGATCTTCGCGCCGGGCTGGTCGGCCATCACCTGGTTGCCGATGGCATGGATCAAGTGGGTCTTGCCGAGGCCGACGCCGCCGTAGAAAAACAGCGGGTTGTACGACACGCCCGGATTGTTCGCCACCTGGATCGCGGCGGCGCGCGCCAGCTGGTTGGCCTTGCCGGTCACGAAGCTGTCGAAAGTGAGGTCGGTGTTGATGCGGCTTTGCTCGCGGCGCGGCGAATTCCCCAGGTTGAATTCGGGAACGCTGGGCACCGGCTCGGCGCTGGCCGCGCTCACGCCGCGGCCGTTCGGCGCGCCGCCGTTGTCGTCCGGCGCCGGCGTCACCGTCGCGACTTTTTTCGGCGCCGACAGGCGCGGGTCGAGCACGAACTGGACATCGGTCGGCGTTTCGTAATACTGCGCCGCCAGCGCCGTGATGCGGCTGGCGAACTGGGTCTTGACCCAATCGAGCTTGAAGCGGTTGGGCGCGGCGATGCGCAACTTGCCCTCCTCGTAGTCGAGGGCGATAAGCGGTTTTATCCACGCACTGTATTGTTGCGGCGTCAGCTCCAGTTCCAACTGCGCGGAACAGGTCTGCCAGAAATTGTCCATGAATCGTCTATGTGAAAAGGTGTGGGAGGGCGTATCGATACTGCCCGGGATGCACCCCGGTAGCACTACCGAGAGCGCCAGGGCTCGCCACACGTAACACGCTATTCTACTCTCGACCGCCAAAGTTATCCACAGGCGCAACGCTTATTTCAGCGGGCCCGGCCGTGGTTTATGTCTCGCTGGCACAGGCATGTCTTGACACGGATGGGGGAAATGCTGAATAATTCAGGGTTCCCCGCCCGTATTCCGTGTTTATTCACTTTCAATATGGAGTAGGGGATCGCGGCGGTAGCTTGTGCGCGATTCCCGTAAGCGTGGATTTCAAGCGGGCGATGAGATTGAACAGCTTGTGCTTTGGCATGGGTGCGGGAAATGTCATTGGCACCAAAAACTGACGGGACGTCAGACCCGATTCTGCATTTTTTTTGTTTTTAGCGAGACCAACATGAAACGTACTTACCAACCTTCCGTCGTTCGCCGCAAGCGTACGCACGGCTTCCGCGCCCGCATGGCCACCCGTGGCGGCCGCGATGTGCTCAATGCGCGCCGCGCCAAAGGCCGCAAGCGTCTGGCTGTATAAGCCTGCCGTTGCCAGCTGATCGCGTGGCTAGCTGTAATCCAGTCGGCAGTTCAGGCGAAGGTTCACACGACTTCGCGCGCGTTCGGCGTATCGTTAAAACGGATGAATTTTCATCCGTTTTTCGTTTGCGCCCGGCGCAAAAAACCGCGCACTTCGTGCTGTACACCCGACTCAACCAATTGCCGCATGCGCGGCTGGGCGTCGTCGTGGCGAAGCGTTTCGCGCCGCGCGCGGCGACCCGCAACACGATCAAGCGCGTGACGCGCGAGTTGTTCCGTCAAAGTACGCTGCCGCCCATCGATTGCGTGGTGCGGCTGTCGAAGGCGGTCAACACCAAGGACGGTCCGGCCACGACGGCCAGGCTGAAAGCTGAACTGCGGGTGGAACTGGTGCGCCTGTTCGCCGCGCAGACCGCGCAGGCGGCCCGGCCGGCATCATGAAAACGCTGCTGCTGTTTCTGCTGCGCGCCTATCAGGTCGGCATCAGCCCGATGCTGGGGCAGAATTGCCGTTTTTACCCGACTTGCTCGAACTATGCGCTGGAGGCGATCCGCGTGCACGGCGCCGCCAGGGGCGGCTGGCTGGCCGCGAAACGCCTGGGCCGCTGCCATCCGTGGCATGAGGGCGGCGTCGACCCGGTGCCGCCGGCCGAAGGCAAGGAATCTTCAACGACCGCTTGCGGTTGCAACCACTCCCGATAGATAAATACTCTAATGGAAATCAATAAACGTACCATCCTGTGGATCGTGTTTTCCGTGTCGCTGGTCCTGCTCTGGAATGAGTGGATGGTCTCGACCGGCAAGCAATCCATGTTTTCCCCGGCGCGCGAACAGCCCGCCAAGGTGGCGGATGCGCAGACCGGCGCGCCTGTCCTGCCGGCGGCGACGAGCGCCGGCGCCGCGGCGCTGCCTGGCGCCGCCGCCCCGACGGCGGCGTTCAAGAGCGAGCGCATCACGATCACCACCGATGTCTTCAAGGTCGACATCGACACCCTCGGCGGCCAGGTCACGCGCCTCGAGCTGCTGAAATATAAGGGCAGCGGCAATCCGGGCTGGTTCAACGGCTGCTTCGGCCTGTTTGAAGTATGCAAGCCGGATAACGCCAGCGAGCAGAACGAAGTGCTGTTCGACGAAGGCCCGGGCCACGTCTACGTGGCGCAGACCGGCCTGGTCGGCGCCCCCGCCGGCGCGCCCGCTTTCCCGAACCACAATACCGGCTTCGTCGCCAAGCCCGGCGCGCGCGTGCTGGACGGCGGCAACCAGGTGCAACTGGTGCTGGAAGCGGAGCAGGGCGGCGTCAAGCTGACCAAGACCTTCACCTTCATTCGCGGCAGTTATGTGATCGGCGTGCGCCACGACGTGACCAACACCGGCACGGCGCCGGTCAAGCCCGAGCTGTACATGCAGCTGGTCCATGACGGCAACAAGCCGGTCACCGAGCATTTCCAGAGCAGCTTTACCGGCCCGACGCTGTACACCGCGGCTGAAAAATACCAGAAGCTCAATTTCGAGAAGATCGAAAAGGCCGACGCCGAGGCGGCCAAGACCGGCCATCCGATGGCGCAAGACCATCCGGTCAAGGACGACACGGGCTGGTTCGCGATCTCGCAGCACTTCTTCGTGTCGGCCTTCGTGCCGCAGGATAAGGCGCCGCGCGATATCTTCACCAAGAAGATCGACACCAACGTCTACGCCATCGGCAACGTGCTGCCGCTGCCGACGCTGGCGCCCGGCGCCACCGTGTCGCTCGACGCCAAGCTGTATTCCGGCCCGCAGGAAGCCAAGCTGCTGGAGCCGGTCTCGCCCGGCCTGGACCTGGTCAAGGACTATGGCTGGCTGACCATCATCGCCAAGCCGATCTTCTGGGTGATGGAGCAGATCCACGCCGTGCTGGGCAACTGGGGCTGGACCATCATCGCCTTCACGGTCTTGATCAAGCTGCTGTTCTTCCCGCTGTCGGCGGCCGGCTACCGCAGCATGGCCAAGGTCAAGCTGGTGACGCCGAAGATGCAGGCGATCCGCGAGCGCTACAAGGGCGACCCGCAAAAGATGAACCAGGCGACGATGGAGCTGTACAAGGCCGAGAAGATCAATCCGCTCGGCGGCTGCCTGCCTATCCTGGTGCAGATGCCGGTCTTTATCGCGCTGTACTGGGTGCTCGGCGCTTCCGTCGAAATCCGCGGCGCGCCGTGGATAGGCTGGATCACCAACCTGGCCCAGCATGACCCGTATGCCATCTTGCCGGTGCTGTACGCGATTTCGATGTTCATCACCACCAAGCTGAACCCGGCTCCGGCCGATCCGATGCAGGCGAAGATGATGATGTTCATGCCGCTGGCGTTTTCGGTGATGTTCTTCTTCTTCCCGTCCGGCCTGGTGCTGTACTGGGTCGTCAATAACGTGCTGTCGATTTGCCAGCAGTATGTGATCACGAAGAAGTTCGCGCCCAAGGCTGCCGCTTGATACAGGCTTGAATTGACAGGCCTGAATGGCAGTTTCTTCCCAAAGCCCGTGCCTTGCGCGGGCTTTTTTTTGTCCGCTCCCGCATGACTGCGGCGTGGCGTGGTTTTTCCGCACCGGTGCCCACGCCTTGCCTCTCCATAATTTACAATCACACGATGAAACTCGACTCTTCCCCTATCGCCGCCATCGCCACCGCGCCGGGGCGCGGCGGCATTGGCGTGGTGCGCGCCTCCGGCAAGGATCTGGCGCCGCTGATCGCCGCCCTGTTCGGCGGCACGGCGCTGCAGCCGCGCCATGCCACCTACCTGTCGTTCAAGGACGCCGCCGGCGCCGTCATCGACCAGGGCCTGGCCCTGCACTTCAAGGGACCGCATTCCTATACCGGCGAAGACGTGCTGGAGTTGCAGGGCCATGGCGGCCCGGTGGTGCTGCAATTGCTGCTGGCGCGCGTGCTGGAGGCGGGCCGGCAGATCGGCCTGCGCCTGGCCGAGCCGGGCGAATTCACCCGCCGCGCCTACCTCAACGACAAGCTGGACCTGGCCCAGGCCGAGGCGGTGGCCGACCTGATCGACGCTTCCACCGAGGCGGCGGCGAAGTCGGCCTCGCAATCGCTGTCCGGCGCCTTCTCGAAGACCATCCACGCGCTGGTCGAGCGCGTCACCGGCCTGCGCATGCTGGTCGAAGCGACGCTGGATTTTCCGGAAGAGGAAATCGACTTCCTGGAAAAATCCGACGCCCGTGGCCAGTTGGCCGGCATCGTCGAGGCGCTCGACACCGTGTTCCGCCAGGCGGCCCAGGGCGCCTTGCTGCGCGAAGGCTTGAACGTGGTGCTGGTGGGGCAGCCGAACGTCGGCAAATCTTCGCTGCTGAATGCGCTGGCCGGCAGCGACGTCGCCATCGTCACGCCGGTCGCCGGCACCACGCGCGACAAGGTCAGCGAGACGATACAGATCGAGGGCATCCCGCTGAACATCATCGACACGGCCGGCATCCGCGGCATCGACGATGCGGTCGACGTGGTCGAGCGCATCGGCATCGAGCGCACCTGGGGCGAAGTGGGCAAGGCCGACGTGATCCTGCACCTGCTCGACGCCGACCATGGCCCGACCCGCGCCGACGAAGGCATCGTCGCGGCCTTTCCGGAAGGCGTGCCGGTGCTGCGCATCTGGAACAAGATCGACCTGTCGGGCCACAAGCCGGCCGTCGACGAGATGGCCGACGCCACCCATGTCTACCTGTCGGCGCACGAGCATGTCGGCATCGACCTGCTGCGCGCCGAACTGCTGCGCATCGCCGGCTGGCGGCAGACCGGCGAGTCGCTGTACCTGGCGCGGGAACGCCACCTGATCGCGCTGAAATCGGCCGGCAAGCATCTGCAACGCGCCGCCGCCCACGCCGCCCAAGACGACCAGTCGCTCGACCTGTTCGCGGAAGAATTGCGCCTGGCGCAGGCTCAGCTGTCGAGCATCACCGGCGCGTTTTCCTCGGACGATTTGCTGGGCGTGATTTTCAGCCGGTTTTGTATTGGAAAATAAGCTGTTTCCCAGCGACGACAAACCTTGGCAATAAATAAGTTG
>DASYLQ010000072.1:0-6088 GCA_036009485.1 Janthinobacterium sp. | reverse complement strand
CGATCGGCAAATTGCTGCGCTACTTGGCGATCACGGTCTTGCTGCTGTATATACCCGACGGCACCTGGCAACGCATTGCGCACATGCTGGGCTGACGCAACATCATGTATTTGCGTGACTGGCGTTTATGGGAAATATCCATTGCTGAAATCCAATTTACAGCGGCATTTATTCCTTGTAAAAGCCGATACTGCAAATATATGTCGGCGCGCCGCCTCCGGCTTAACCCTTGGAGTGCCTGGGCTGTTCCCGCAGACGCCGGGCCGATAAGCTAAAATGGTCTCCCTTCAGGGTCAGATTTGCTAGTCAACCACACATAATGAACGCCCCCGCACACATCAAAGCATTGCTGGCGGAAACGCCAAATGGTCCCGCGCCGACTCGTCTGCGCGAAATCCCTTACAACTACACCTCGTTTTCCGATCGCGAGATCGTGATCCGCCTGTTGGGGGAAGACTCCTGGCGCTTGCTCGATACATTACGCGGCGCGCGCCAGACCGGCCGTTCGGCGCGCATGCTGTATGAAGTGCTGGGCGATATCTGGGCGGTGCGGCGCAATCCCTATCTGCAAGACGACATGCTCGACAATCCGAAGCGGCGCCAGGAATTGATCGATGCGCTGCATCACCGCCTGGCCGAAGTCGACAAGCGCCGCCTGGCGGTCGATGCCGTCAGCGAGGCCGACGGCATCGGCGCCGATGTGGCCAACGGGGCTGCCAACGAGATTGCAAGGAAACGCAGCGACAACGTCGCCTTGCTGCTGAAAGCCGCCGGCAAGGCGGTGGCCGATTTCGGCGATGAATTCCGCCACACCTACGACTTGCGCAAGCGCACCGGCAAGGTGCTGGGACGCTACACGGAAAAGCACAACATCAAGTTCGACGGCATGTCGCGCGTGGCCCACGTGACCGACGCCACCGACTGGCGCGTCGAATACCCGTTTGTCGTGCTGACCCCGGACACCGAGGAGGAAATGGCCGGCCTGGTCAAGGGTTGCATCGAACTGGGGCTGACCATCATCCCGCGCGGCGGCGGCACCGGCTATACCGGCGGCGCCATTCCGCTGACGCCGCTGTCGGCCGTCATCAACACGGAAAAACTGATCACCCTGGGCGCCGTCGAAATGCTGACCTTGCCCGGCGTGGAGCGCGAATACGCGACCATCCATTCCGGCGCCGGCGTCGTCACCAAGCGCGTCGCCGACGCCGCTGAAAAAGCCGGCTTCGTCTTCGCCGTGGACCCGACCTCGGCCGAGGCTTGCTGCATCGGCGGGAATATCGCGATGAATGCCGGCGGCAAGAAGGCTGTGCTGTGGGGCACCGCGTTGGACAACCTGGCGTCGTGGCGCATGGTCGACCCGAACGGCGACTGGCTCGAGGTGACGCGGCTGGAACACAACCTCGGCAAGATCCACGATGCGCCGGTGGCCAAATTCAAGCTGGAATGGCGCCATCCGGCCAGCCGCGACGCGGGCCAAGCAAATGAACCGTTCAAGACGGAAATCCTGGAAATCGCCGGCCGCACCTTCCGCAAGGAAGGCCTGGGCAAGGACGTCACCGACAAATTCCTCGCCGGCTTGCCGGGCATCCAGAAAGAGGGTTGCGACGGCTTGATCACCTCGGCACGCTGGATCTTGCACAAGATGCCGAAACACACCCGCACCGTTTGCCTGGAATTTTTCGGCCAGGCGCGCGAGGCGATTCCTTCCATCGTTGAAATCAAAAATTACCTGGACGGCTTGCCGGCCCGGGGCGAAGGCTTCACGACCCTGCGCCTGGCCGGCCTGGAACATCTCGACGAGCGCTACCTGCGCGCGGTCGGTTACGCCACCAAGTCCAAGCGCGGCGTGCTGCCGAAGATGGCGCTGTTCGGCGACATCGTCGGCGACGATGAAAACGCCGTGGCCCTGGCCGCCTCGGAAGTGGTGCGCCTGGCGAATACCCGCGTCGGCGAAGGCTTTGTTGCCGTCAGCGCCGAAGCGCGCAAGAAATTCTGGCTCGACCGCGCCCGCACCGCGGCCATCGCCAAGCACACGAATGCCTTCAAGATCAATGAAGATGTGGTGATCCCGCTGAACCGCATGGGCGAATATACCGACGGCATCGAGCGCATCAATATCGAATTGTCGATCAAGAACAAGCTGCAGCTGGTCGAGGCGCTGGGGGCGTTTTTCGCCGCCGGCAACCTGCCGATCGGCAAGAGCGACGACGCCGCCGACGATCGCGTCGACGATGCCGAAATGCTGGGCGACCGCGCCCACCAGGCCGAAGAATTGCTGGGCCAGGTGCATGCGCGCTGGACCTATTTGCTGGAAGGGCTGGACCAGCCCCTGGCCGAGAGCCGGGAAAAACTGGCCGGGCTGGGCATGCAGCATCTGGACGCCGCCTTCGACGCCCGCCTGCGGCAACAGCCGGGCGCCACCCTGTTCGACGTGCTGCAGGACCGCACCGTGCGCGTGACCTGGAAGCAGGACATCCGCACGCCCTTGCGCGGCATGTTCAACGGCGCCGCGTTCAAGCTGATTCTCGACGAATGCGCGGCGATCCACCAGCGCATCTTGCGCGGCCGCGTCTTTGTCGCGCTGCACATGCACGCCGGCGACGGCAATGTGCACACGAATATCCCGGTCAATTCCGATCACTATGAAATGCTGCAGGACGCCCACCAGGCCGTCGCCCGCATCATGGTGCTGGCGCGTTCGCTGGACGGCGTCATCTCGGGCGAACACGGCATCGGCATCACCAAGCTGGAATTCCTGACGGAAGAGGAAATCGGCGAATTTCGCGGCTATAAATTGCGCGTCGATCCGGAAGGGCGCTTCAACAAGGGCAAGCTGCTGAACCTGCCCGGCATGGGCGCCGACTTGCGCAACGCTTACACGCCGTCGTTCGGTCTGATGGGCCACGAATCGCTGATCATGCAGCAAAGCGACATCGGCGCGATCGCCGCCAGCGTCAAGGATTGCCTGCGTTGCGGCAAGTGCAAACCGGTGTGCTCGACCCATGTGCCGCGCGCGAACCTGCTGTACTCGCCGCGCGACAAGATCCTCGCCACCTCCTCGCTGATCGAAGCCTTCCTGTATGAAGAACAGACCCGGCGCGGCATTTCGATCCGCCATTGGGAAGAGTTCGAGGATGTCGCGGATCACTGCACGGTATGCCATAAATGCGTGACGCCGTGTCCGGTGAATATCGACTTCGGCGATGTCTCGATGAACATGCGCAACCTGCTGCGCAAGATGGACAAGAAGAGCTTCAATCCCGGCACCAAGGCGTCGATGTTTTTCTTGAACGCCAGCGATCCGGTGACCATCAACGCCACGCGCCAAGTGATGATAGGCTGGGGTTACAAGGCGCAGCGCCTGGGTCATGACGTGCTGAAGAAATTCGCCAAAAAGCAGACCAAGGCGCCGCCGCCGACGCACGGCAAGCCGCCGGTGAAGGCGCAGGTGATCCACTTCATCAACAAGAAAATGCCGGGCAACCTGCCGAAAAAATCGGCGCGCGCGCTGCTCGACATCGAAGACGACAAGGTCATCCCCATCATCCGCGATCCGCAAAAGACGACGGCGGATACGGAAGCGGTGTTTTATTTCCCGGGCTGCGGTTCGGAGCGGCTGTTTTCGCAAGTCGGCCTGGCGACGCAGGCGATGCTGTGGAATGTAGGCGTGCAAACCGTGCTGCCGCCGGGCTATCTGTGCTGCGGTTATCCGCAGCGCGGCGCCGGCGAGTTCGACAAGGCTGAAAAGATGATGACGGATAACCGCGTGCTGTTCCACCGCATGGCGAATACCCTGAATTATCTCGACATCAAGACCGTGCTGGTGTCTTGCGGCACTTGCTACGACCAGTTGTCGACCTATGAGTTCGAAAAGATTTTCCCCGGCTGCCGCATCCTGGATATCCATGAATATCTGCTGGAAAAAGGCGTCAAGCTGGAAGGCGTCGGCGGCACGCGTTATATGTATCACGAGCCTTGCCACAGCCCGATGAAATTGCAAGAGTCGAGCAAGACCGTCAACGCGCTGATCAGCACGGTCGACCATGTGAAGATTGAAAAGAACGACCGTTGCTGCGGCGAGTCGGGCACGCTGGCGGTGACGCGGCCCGATATCTCGACCCAGGTGCGTTTCCGCAAGGAAGAGGAAATGGTCAAGGGCGCCGACAAGCTGCGCGCCGACGGTTTTGACGGCGACGTCAAGATCCTGACCAGCTGCCCATCCTGCCTGCAGGGCTTGTCGCGCTACAACGACGATTCCGGCACCACGGCCGATTACATCGTCGTCGAGATGGCCAAGCATTTGCTGGGCGAAAACTGGATGGCCGATTACGTCAAGCGCGCCAACGACGGCGGCATCGAGCGGGTGCTGGTATGACGGCGGTGGATGCGTCCTGCGAGCTCTGCACTTTGCTGGCGGGCGGGGATGCTTCCATCGTCTGGCGCAACGGGCAACTGGCCGTGCTGCTGGTCGACGATGCCGCCTACCCGGGGTTTTGCCGCGTCGTCTGGCAGGCGCACGTGAAGGAAATGAGCGACCTGGCGCCGGCCGAACGCAATGCGGTGATGGAAGCCGTCTGGCGCGTGGAAGCCGCGCTGCGCGAAGTGATGGCGCCGGAAAAGGTCAACCTGGCCAGCCTCGGCAACATGACGCCGCATATCCACTGGCATGTGATGCCGCGCTATGCGGACGACGCCCAGTTTCCGGCGCCAATCTGGGCGAATGCGCAGCGCGTCACGCCGAAGAGTATCCTGTCGGCCAGGACCGACTTGCTGCCGCAGTTGCGCGCGGCCCTGGTCCGGCGCCTGGACGCCTGAACTGTAGTTATTTATTGAAGAAGAAATATCATGACGGAATTCACCAAATCGGCCCCGGTGCCGCAACCGACCGCGCTGACGGTCCACAAACAATCGCGCGTGCTGGATATTTCCTTCGACGACGGCGCCGAGTTTTCCTTCCCCTTTGAATTCCTGCGCGTCTATTCGCCGTCGGCGGAAGTGCGCGGCCACAGCAAGGGCCAGGAAGTGCTGCAGGTCGGCAAGCGCGATATCGACATCGCTTCGATCGAGCCGGTCGGCAATTACGCGATCCAGCCGACCTTTTCGGACGGCCACAACAGCGGCCTGTATTCCTGGGCTTACCTGCATCACCTGGGCAGCAATCAGGAAGAGCTGTGGCAGGAATACCTGGACCAGTTGGCCGCCGCCGGCTATGTCGGCGACGCCGGCCGCGACAGCGGTTCGAAGGGCAGCGTCAAGGCGATGAGCGCTTGCGGGCATCAGCACTGATCGTTTTGGCGGCGCCCGGGCGCCACGCGCATCCCCGCGGGAACGCCCATCCGGCGCCCCGCTTGTATAATGCGGACAAACTAATGCCGACATACTAATGCCGACAAACCAACAGGCTGTCCATCATGACCAATACGACCCATTTCGGCTACAAAACCGTTTCAGAAGATGAAAAAGTGCACGAGGTTGCCAAGGTGTTTCATTCCGTCGCCGCCAAATACGACGTGATGAACGACTTGATGTCGGCCGGCCTGCACCGTTTGTGGAAAGCCTTCACCATCGCCAACGCCGCCGTGCGCCCCGGTTTCAAGGTGCTCGACATCGCCGGCGGCACCGGCGACCTGGCCAAGGTATTTGCCAGGCAAGCCGGTGCTACCGGCGAAGTCTGGCTCACCGATATCAATGAATCGATGCTGCGCGTCGGCCGCGACCGCCTGCTGAACCGCGGCTTGCTGACCCCGACCTTGCTGTGCGATGCAGAAAAACTGCCTTTCCCCGACAATTATTTCGACCGCGTCAGCGTCGCCTTCGGTTTGCGCAACATGACCCACAAGGATGCCGCGCTGGCCGAGATGCGCCGCGTGCTGAAACCGGGCGGCAAGCTGCTGGTGCTGGAATTTTCCAAGGTCGCCGCGCCGCTGCAAAAGCCCTACGATGTGTATTCCTTCTCGGTGCTGCCGTGGCTGGGCCAGAAAATCGCCGGCGACGCCGAAAGCTACCGCTACCTGGCCGAATCGATCCGCATGCATCCAGACCAGGAAACCCTGAAGACGATGATGCAGGACGCCGGCCTGGAGCGCGT